>CAXGBD010000069.1:0-6129 GCA_964008355.1 uncultured Gammaproteobacteria bacterium
ACTAGATTATGAAAAAAATAATTGTGATCATAATCCTCTTATTCAGTCTAGCACTTCCAGGAGTAAGTGTAGCTGGATCCCAATCAGTATTAATTCAAAACGCAACCGTCATGACCGCTTCGGATTTAGGGATTCTGGAGAATACCGATTTACTGATTGAAAATGGTTTAATTGCTGCAATTGGAAAGCAGTTAACCGCCAATGATGCAGAAATAATTGATGCATCAAACATGATTGTGACACCAGGATTAATTGCACCGCATAGTCAACTGGGATTAGTGGAGATTGAGTTGGAGCAGCAAACCAGAGACGATTCTACTGATCATTATTCAGCAGGATTTAGTATAGCCAATGCCTTTAATCCATCCTCTACTCTGATTCCTTACAATCGTTCTGGTGGAATCACTTCAGCAATTGTTGTACCTGCATCTGCAAAAACAAACTTTTCAGGTATGGCTTCGGTTTTTAATCTTGACGGCAAATTATTGACTCAACCTATCGCTCAAGACATTGCCATGGTGATGAATTATGGTGCTGAATCAGATTCTAGGGCCTCTCAGATTCTACTACTAGAAGATGCTTTTGAGAAAGCCGTTCGTTTTAAACGCAATAAAGCTTCTATTTTAAGAGGCAATTATTTTGACTATGGCGTTTATACAATAAGGGATCTTGAGGCAATTATGAGAGTCCTTGATAAGGATATACCTTTATTAGTTAGGTCCAATAGGGCACAAGATTTATTGACCATGATAGCGATTGCTAAAAAATATAGGATCAAGATGGTATTTTATGGAGCTAAAGAAGCTTGGCGAATTGCTGATGTTCTGGCTCGAGAAGATATTCCGGTAATATTGGATCCTATGGATAATATTCCGAGTTCTTTTGATGCTATTGCTGCTCGGATGGATAATGCAGCACTACTTAATGCAGCTGGTGTTACAATCTTAATTACCTCGCAAAGTACTCACAATTCTTATCTTAGCAGGCAAGGAGCAGGGAATGCAGCAGCATACGGTTTGCCTCAGGATGAAGCCCTCAAAGCATTAACCATTAATGTTGCTGATGTTTTTGGCTTGTCTCAAGATAGGGGAAGCATTGCAGTAGGGAAATCTGCAGATTTGGTTATTTGGGATGGTAATCCTCTCGAAGTGTCATCTTTTGCAACTGCTATGATGATTGAAGGACACTCCATCAGTTTAATATCTCGATCTAGGCGTTTACGAGACAAGTATTTAATAGAACTTGGTTTGAAATAGGGGATTTAAAGCAGCAGTAAATCGCAGCTGCTTAGTTTCTGTTCTGCATGATTTGATCAATCATAATCATCAATTCTGTTAAAGCGTGTTCACTGACTGTTGTTGGTAGGGATATATCGAGCTTATCGATGATTGATTTGTCATCAAGTGTTTGTATTCCTAATCGTCTGTCTTTGATGTTATCTAAGAGAGGCACTCTTTGCCTGATCACTTGATCCATCAAATCCATCACTTGAACAATTTTTAAATTGGTATCCAGAGCTAAAAAGCTAGGTTGCTCGTCAATTTGATCCGGCAATAATCCACTGGTTATCTCCAGATCGTCATCGACTTCAATAAGTTCAATATACTCGCTGTAATCCCTAACTTTTTTCGGACTGAAATCTGCATCATTGGACCAAGCAATATAAACTCTTGGGTCTTTGCCGAAATTTTTTAAATATTCCAAACCGAGTCCCACATCAAAATTACCAAGCGGGATGTCAAACCAGAATAGATCAAATTCATAACCAAGACCAAAATTGAAATAATCAGTCTTTTTTGGTGTCAGCATGTACAGGGGACTGGAATTTCTATTCAACTGACCCACAGAGAGCGATGATTTAATCAATTGAGAATTATCTCCAACAAACATTACTCCGAGTGTTAGTAATATTGAGTCACCATCTGATGAGTGTCCGATATTGCCCCCTTTATGCCAGTAACCATTTGGATATAAGGGGTTGTGGTAGGCACATTTAGTTTTTGAACTGTAGAACTGACAGTGGGTTGAGGAGCCTTCAACAAATACTCTGTAGCTTTCTAACCATTCAGATTCATTCATAGATCCCCAGGTTTCCAAGCCAAGTAATCCCATATAGTCACTAGGTTCCTCGCCGATGAATTGTCCGTAAGCAGCAAATGGAAAATCACGGAATGTATGTGATGATCTAAAATCAATACCAGCCAATTGGTATCCAGATTTCTGCACAGATAGATCTCCACCATCAATTGTGATGTTTCGATCCAATAATGTTTTACCCAAACCGGAAAGTCCACAAGATCTATTTTCGCCACAAAAAAGAGCACTTGTCGAAAAACCCAGTTCAAGATTTTTCTTAGGTCGAAATCCCACTCGCATGCCGAAAAAATTTGTACCTTGTTCCATCTCACCTATCATTGCAGAGAGATCCCAAGGTCCTATCCAACTGAGAAACTTGGATTCAAAAGGGTCTGAAAAATTCCGCTCAAAAGAGATACTCGGTATCGGTCTGGTATTGGTTGATTGAATTAAACTACCACCCCATCCAGGGCCCCACCAATTTTTCTTAGCACCTAGGGATAAAGTATAATCACCGATTGCCATTGCTATATAGGAGTCATCAAAAATGGTTTCGCCACTTTGTTTATTGACATGAATATTCAATGCAAGACGTTTTCCAAGATAGGTCGTTTCAGCTTCAATCTCACTTTTGGCAGCAACTGAGTCATTAAACCAAGTGATTCTTTCAGGGTTTTTTGCCAATTTAAGAGCCATTGAACCACTCAAACCTCCCATCTCTTCTTCGTATAAAGCTTCTTTGATTCGTTGCAGAGCAGACAGTTCCAATAGAGTCAATTCTTTTTCTGTTTTGGATACATTGTATGCAATATCACCCCATGCCAAAGGCCAAGTGGTGATGGGTATATTGATGACACCGCTATCAACTAGCAGTTGAATATCGTTTCTGAGCATTAAATTATCTGGCATAGCCCAAGGCGATGCCTCCGAGTGGTCCATTTGAAAAGTAACCAATACCCAGAGAAGAGTCATCAAAAGCATACGTTTTAAATAATTTATTGCTATCACAATAACGGTATTCTACTATGTTGCGCCGTAATAATATATTATCTTCGATCTATGTTTTCTGAGATGGTAAAGCACTTTAACATGGCTTTTTTTAATACATTAGAACTATAGTTATGCAGTATAAAACACCAGTTTTATTATGGTTGATTTCATCATTTTTGCTCTCTTGTCATGTACCGAGAACCGATTTATTGCCTGATCAATCATCGCTCAGAAATACTGAACTGGGAGCCATTATTGGCGCGGACAATGGAAAAACCCATCAATGGTTAGGTATTCCCTATGCCGATATTCCCTCATCAGAATATCGGTGGCGTGAGGCCAAAGCTCCTCTTCCTTGGGAAGATGTTCGTCAAACTTTAGAATTTGGACCCTTTTGTACCCAATTGGGTTCTTTGATTAATACGACTAAAAGAAAAAATTGGGGAGAAATTGTTGGATCAGAGAATTGTCTTAGTCTCAATATTTGGGCTCCAAAACCTAATCCCACAGAGATTGAAAATCAGAACACGGTTTATCCTGTTATGGTCTGGGTTCATGGGGGTAGCAATACTGCTGGGAGTGCTAATTTTTACAATCCAACAGAGTTGGCTCATCGACATAACCTGGTAGTTGTTACGATCAATTATAGATTGGGTCCTTTTGGATGGTTCAGGCATCCTAGTCTTACTGATCAGTTAGGCAATAAAAAAGACCAATCAGGAAACTATGGGAACTTAGATACCATCGCAGCACTGCAATGGGTGAAGAACAATATTGCCAATTTTGGTGGTGATCCCAATAACATCACTATTTTTGGTGAATCTGCTGGTGGTTATAATGTTGCTGCACTGTTGTCATCGACTTTGGCAGAAGGCCTATTTCATAAAGCAGTTGTCCAAAGTGGAGGGATCAAGCCTGGTGACATCACCCATTCTGAGAATTTTATCAGTGAGTCATTGCCTTGGAAAAATTACAGTTCCAAAGAATTATTTAATGAACTATTGATTGCCAAAGGAATGGCAGCAAACAAAAAGGAAGCAACAGAGATACAGACAAATATGCTATCAAAAAATGTGGGGAGCATTTTAAGATCAGCAACTACTAAAGAAATCTTTCAAGCCTACCTAGAAGCCCGATTCAATACCAACAATATGTTAAGACCGTTTCCTGATGGAACTGTATTGCATGAGCAGGGGATCATGCAATCACTCAAAGAGGGGTTGTCTTCAGAAATACCTATAATTTTAGGTACTAACAGGGATGAGAATAAATTATTTTTGGTGAATAACCCAAGGCATGTTCGAACAATTTTTGGATTACCACGGAGTCGAGATCGTGTCCTTTATGATGCAATTGCTAAACATAGATCCAATACTTGGAAGTATTTGGCGGTGGATAATCCTTCGCGGGAATTAATTCTTTCAGGAAGGAGTAATATTTTTGCATATCGTTTTGATTGGGACGATGAACCAAGACGGCTTGGAGTAGACATTAGTCATTTACTAGGGGCAGCACATGCTTTTGAGATTCCATTTGTGATGGGCAACCTAGATAAAGATACTTTGACAAGATACATTGTGGGTCGGAAAAACTTGGATTCTGTCAAGCAATTATCTGAAGCGATGATGTCTTACTGGGCTGAATTTGCCTACACAGGTGATCCGGGAATGGGCAGGAAGGGAGATTTACCACTTTGGAAGCATTGGAGTGAACCAAACAAGGATGCCCCCAAATATATTGTTTTTGATAGCGATCTTGATCGAGGGATCCGTATGTCTACAGAAAGCATTTCCAAGGAATCATTGTTAGCTGACATCGCCAATGATGAAGATATTAAAGATCCTAAGTTAAAGTGTGAATTGGTCGATGTCGCGATCCAATATGATGATTTGGAAAAACCAGAATTTCTTGATCAATTTAACGGTGGGCAATGTCAACAGTACAACCCTGATGATTGGAGAAAGACTTGGTATGAGAGTTTTGATGAGCCTTGGTAATAAGTAGTCATGCAATATTGGTTAATGAAATCAGAACCTGACACCTATAGTATTGATGATTTGAAATCTTTTGGAGTTGATCACTGGGATGGTATCAGAAATTACCAGGTTAGAAATTTCTTTAGAGATCAAATGTGTTTGGGTGATCAAGCTTTTTTTTATCATTCCAATTGCAAGGAGCCAGGACTTGTTGGGCTTATGGAAATAGCAAGTAAGGCATATCCCGATCATACCGCTTTTGACCCCAATGAAAAATACTTTGATGTAAAAAGCAATCCTGACAATCCCAGATGGTTAATGGTGGATGTAAGTTACATTAGGCACTTGGATAGGATGATTTCTCTAAGTGAGCTTAGAGAGCAGCAACAATTAAGTGAGATGAAATTGCTGCAAAGAGGAAATCGACTTTCAGTTCTACCTTTGTCTAAAGATGAATGGGATTTTATTTTATCCATGGAATAGTGAACGTATCATAATAGCATGCTCATTTTGAACTCGCGTTGGTGGATTAATTTTTTTTGATTGTTGAAAAGATATACTATATCGATGATGAAAAGGATAATTATAGGGATTTCAGGTGCCAGTGGTGTTATTTATGGTATTCGGATGCTGGAGATTCTTAAGGATATTCCAGATATTGAAACACACTTGGTTATAACATCCGGTGCTAAGTTAAATGTCTCTTTGGAAACAGATTTTGAGATCAAAGACATTAAGGGACTTGCCAATGTCGTCCACAACAATAGAAATTTAGGTGCAAGTATTGCAAGCGGTTCATTTCAAACTGAGGCAATGATCGTTATTCCCTGCTCAATGAGAACTTTGTCAGGGATCGCTAATTCGTACGCGAGCAATTTGATTGTCAGAGCAGCAGACGTTATTTTGAAGGAGAAACGAAAACTCATTGTCGTCCCAAGAGAAACACCCTTACATGCTGGACATTGTGAGCTCTTACATAAAATTTCACTAATGGGAGCTTATGTTGTTCCACCTAATCCTGCTTTTTATAACCATCCTGAATCCATTGATGACATTATCAATCACACCGTTGGAAGAATTCTTGATC
>CAXGBD010000070.1:0-6102 GCA_964008355.1 uncultured Gammaproteobacteria bacterium
ATCGGTTTGCACTTCTGGATTTAAACTAAGTAGCGTTGCAATGACTTGCACTTCATTCATAAAGCCTTTAGGGAAAGAAGGTCGTAATGGCCTATCTATTAGTCTCGATATTAATGTTTCTTTTTCACTTGGTCTTCCTTCTCTTTTAAAAAACCCTCCAGGAATTTTTCCTGCTGCATAAGTTTTTTCTTGATAATGGACCGATAAAGGGAAGAAACTTTGTCCTGGATTGGCTTCCTTTCTTGCAACCACTGTTACCAAAACAGTAGTTCCCTCGCATGAAGCAACGACGGATCCATGTGCTTGCCTTGCTATTTTACCTGTCTCTAGAACTAAATTTCTGCCCCCGAATGGGATCGTTTTTGTTGTTATTTTCACTAGTTTTCCTTATTTTTTAAATAAAATAATAGCAAAGCTATATTTTATTATTTTGCCCTATTTTCTTAACCCAAGCTTTGAAATCAATGATTGATATTGGGATTGATTTTTTTCTCTCAAGTAACGAAGAAGTTTTCTTCTTTGGTTGACCATTTTTAATAAACCCTGTCTAGAATGATGATCTTTTTTATGCTCATCAAAATGATTCATCAAAGCATTAATTTTCTCTGAAAGCAAGGCTACTTGAACTTGTGCTGAACCTGTATCTTGATCTGAGAGTTTGTAATCATCAATAATATTTTTTTTCTTTTCAGTGGTTAAAGGCATTTTTATTTTTTATTAATTATTTTCAGACGCTATTCTACATAGTTTATTGATGACAACAACAAGTTAATTTAATTAAAAATCCTCATAGGTTGAACGCTTCCTTTATTATCAGTCACACCAAGTCCAATTAAACTATTATTAGAATCATATACTCTTACTTTCTCTATATTAAGATTACGATTCAATGCAAACTTAATTCTTTGTCCTTGTTTAAAATTTATTGATTCTGTTAAGGAGATACTTAATTTAGGAAATGATTCAATTGCAATATCTATCGGCAATAGGTATTTCTCAATAAGTCGATTATAGTTTTGTTCTGATTCTAGCGATTCTAATGTAATTAATTCATGATCCTTGATTATATCAATTGATGTTCTCCTGAGTTGAGTCACATGGGCTAAAGTTCCTAATTTTGTAGCAATATCCTCAATCAATGAACGGATATAGGTGCCTTTCCCACAATGGATAATAAGCTCTATAGAATCAAAAGAAAGTTTTTTAAGCTGTATATTGTGGATCATGATTGTTCTTTTTTTTCTTGGAATGACTAAACCTTTTCTTGCATGTTTGTACAATCTAATGCCATGAATTTTGATTGCAGAAAACATTGGTGGTGTTTGTTTCGTCTCGCCAATAAAAGATTTTAATATTGACTCACAATATTCTTCACTGGTTTGGGTGAAAATTTTTTTATCAGTGACTATTCCATCAGAGTCACCAGTGTTTGTTTTTTCTCCAAGTTTAGCAACTACATGATATGTTTTTGATGATTCAATTAAATATTGTGAAACCTTTGTGGCTTCACCAAAGCATATTGGTAAAGTGCCTGTTGCCATTGGATCTAAGTTACCTGTGTGACCGGCTTTTTTTGCATTAAAAATATATTTAACTTTTTGAAGTAGTTTGTTGGATGTAATATTTTTAGGTTTATCGACTATAATAATGCCATTCACCTTATTATTGTTTCTTGTCATTTTTTATTGCCTTATTTATTAAATCATTAATATACAATGCCTTTTGTTCTTTAGTGTCGTATTTGAAAATAAGATCAGGTATTTTTTTCAGCTTTAACTGATGGCTAATTTCTTTTTTGATAAATCCAGTAGCCTTTTTTAGGAGTTGTTCGTAATGTTTTTTATTATTTTTAGAATTTAAAATATTAAAATAAATTCTTGCTGTACTTATATCTTTGTTAACTTTGACTTCATTAATAATGACTTCAGACAACCTGGGATCATTTATTTTTTTTAATGAAATTAATAGACTTATTAAACGTTGAATTTTTACTTCAATTTTTTTATTAACAGAAAAATCAGTGGGCATTGATTATTTTTTTACCTCAATATTAGTAAAGCATTCTATTTGATCACCAATTTTTACATCGTTGTAATTTTTAACACCTATTCCACATTCGGTTCCAGATTTGACTTCTTTAACAGAATCTTTGAATCTTCTTAAAGATTCGAGTTCACCTTCATAAATCACAATATTGTCTCTTAGAACACGGATTGAATTAGATTTTACAACGGTCCCTTCAATAACTAAGCAGCCTGCGATTTTACCTAAATTTGGTGAATTAAATACTTCGCGTACTTCTGCTAAACCAACGATTTGTTCTTTGATAACGGGAGATGCGTGTCCCTTAACAATTTCTAAAATGTCATCAATTATTTCGTAAATGACACTGTAATATTTAATTTCAACTTCAGAGTCTTTCACTATTTTTTTAGCACCTGCATCTGCCCTGACATTAAATCCGATGATAAATGCCTTAGAGACCTTTGCTAAATTAATATCAGATTCACTAATACCTCCTACACCTGTCGAGATAATATCAATGTCTACATCTTCTGTCGCAAGTTTCACTAGTGAATCTTTAATCGCTTCAGCACTTCCTTGAACATCTGCTTTAATCACCAAAACTAGTTTCTGCTTAGAAGGATCAGTTGTTTGGTTTAAAAAATCTTGCATTTTGTCTGCATTTTTAGCACTAACCTTAATGGTTCTGTTTCTCTGTTTTCTCATGGAAGAAATGTCTCTTCCTTGTCGCTCATTGTCTACTACTCTTAATTCATCTCCTGCATTTGGTACAGAAGAGAGACCATAAACCTTTATGGGCATGGAAGGTGTAACAGTATTGAGTTCAATATTATGTTCATCTAAAAGTAATCTTGCTTTACCGAATTCCTCACCTACTATTATTAAATCACCTTTATTTAATTTACCTTTAGTGATCAAAATTGTTGATACAGCACCCTTGCCGCTTTCTATACCTGATTCAATTACAGTTCCGACAGCTTTCCCTTGATTAACAGCTTGAAGCTCAAGGATCTCTGATTGGAGGATTATTGTTTCTATTAAATTATCAATGCCTTCTCCAGATTTAGCAGAAATATTTACAAACAAATGTTCACCTCCCAAATCTTCAGGAATAATTTCATTTGATACTAATTCATTTTTAACTTTTTCAAGATCAGAATCAGGTTTATCTATTTTATTAATAGCAACAATAATCGGGGTATCAGAAGCCCTTGCATGTTCAATAGCTTCAACTGTTTGAGGTTTTACACCATCATCAGCAGCAACCACAAGAATAATAATATCCGTAACATTTGCACCTCGAGATCTCATACGGCTGAATGCTGCATGTCCAGGAGTATCAAGAAAGGTGATCGATGTTGAGTGATAATTAATTGTATATGCACCAATATGTTGGGTGATTCCACCTGCTTCCTTATCAGTAATTTTACTTTTTCTAATATAGTCCAATAGCGATGTTTTTCCATGATCAACATGGCCCATAATTGCAACTACGGGAGGCCTTTGAACTTGATCAAATATATCTTCTTCAGGATCTTGAAGAATATCTTCAATTGTTCGCTCGTCTAAAGGCACTGCTTTGTGACCCATCTCTTCTACAAGCAATATGGCTGTTTCTTGATCTAAATTATCATTTGCAGTTGCCATAACACCAAGATTCATCATCACAGGGATTATTTCATTAACTTTTATTGCAAGCTTCTGAGCGAGCTCCTGTGGGGTAATTGATTCTGGAATTGCAACTTCTTTGACGACAGGAGTTGTTGGCTTTTCAAATGTATTAGTTTGGTCAATGATTGAAGAACTAAGGGTTCTTCTTATTTTTCTCTTTTTTCTTTTCTTGACTTTCCCGCTGACGTGAAGTTCTTCAATAGAGAACGGGTCTTTAATGGGTTGTTTTTTTCTTTTTTGTTTCTTGGGCCGTTTGTTTTCCGAGGTTTCTGTTTTTAATTTTGATGCAAAACCACTTTTTTTCTTAGGCTTTTGTTGCTCAGTTTTTACTGCAGTGGTTTCTTCAATTTTATTCTTTTTTTGAGCCTCTTCTGCTGCTAACTGTTTTTTCTCCTCATCAATTTTTTCTTGCTCTTTCTTTGCTTGCTCTACCAATTCTTCTTTTTTTAGGTATGTCCTTTTTTTTCTAACTTCAACATTTACAGTTCTTGTTCTACCAAAGCCACCTGATAATTTTAATTCACTCTGTGATCTTCTATTGATAGTTAATTTTTTAGGTGCCGACGTTGCAGTTGACTTTGTACTATGGCTTCCTCTTAGATGATTCAACAGCAGTAGTTTCTGTTCATTAGTCACTTCATCATCTTCATTAGATACTTCTACACCTGCTTCCTTAAGCTGTATGATTAATTTTTCATCACTTACCTTTAAAGCAGAAGCTAGTTTTTGGACAGTTGTGCTTGGCATATTACTATTGATCCTTTGGTTCTTGTTCGTGGTCTGATCCTTCATTATCATCACTGATGTTTCCTGATTTAAACCAATCCTCTCTTGCTTCAAGTATTATTTTTGCTGCCAAATCTTCATTCAATCCATCAATTTCTTGTAAATCATCAATGGATTGTTCTGCCAATTTATTTTTTGTATTGATACCATTTCTAGCAAGCGCATATGCCAATTCAGGGGTCATTTGAGAGAGGCTGAGAAGATCTTCTGCAGGTCCATGGATATCCAAATTTTCTTCTGTGCTGATCGCTTCAATCAACAATTGATCCTGAGCTCTGTCTCTAAGTGCAGTAATAAGATTTTCATCAAAACCTTCTATTTGTTGTAATTCATTTAGTGGCACATAAGCGATTTCTTCGATTGATCTGAATCCATCTTGTGCTAATAGTGTGGCAACATCTTCTCCAACAGATAGTTTATTTACAAAGAACTCAATAATTTGTTGAATTTCATTTTCATCCTTTTCTAATGCCTCAGATTCACTCATCACATTTAATCTCCATTCAGTGAGAGTACTAGCAAGTCTTATATTTTGTCCCCCTCTTCCTATTGCTTGGGATAGTTTTGATTCCTCAACTGCAATGTCCATAGTGTTAGTTTCTTCATCAACAACGATTGATACTACATTAGCAGGTGACATTGCGTTGATCACAAATTGAGCTGGGTTATTGGACCATAAAATGATATCAATTCGCTCACCATTTAGCTCGTTGGAAACAGCCTGAACTCTAGATCCTCTCATACCAACACAGGCACCTACAGCATCAATCCTTGAATCTTCTGAGGAAACAGCTATTTTAGCTCTCAGACCTGGATCCCTTGATGCTCCTACAATCTTAATGAGATTCTGTGTTATTTCTGGAACTTCTATTTTAAATAACTCAATCAAAAAATCTGGCTGCACTCTTGAAAGGATCAGTGGCGGTCCTTTTAGATCCTCACTAATCTCTTTAATTAATCCTTTGATTCTATCCTGAGGTCTAATCGGCTCTTTTGGGATCATTTCTCGTTTAGGTAAAAAAGCTTCGGCATTATTTCCTAAGTCTATGTAATATCCATTACGATCTAATCTTTTAACAACACCATTAACCATTTGGCCTACTTTGTCATGATATAAATCTATTGTTTTCTGTTTTTCAGCTTCCCTTACTTTTTGAACAATGACTTGTTTTGCAATCTGGGCACCAATTCTTCCAAAGTCTATGGACTCTATTTCTTGTTCAACATATTCACCCGGCTGAGCTGATTCATTAATTTCAAGAGCATCGATCATTCTTAGTTCAATATCTGGATCTTCCAGGTCTCTTGAATCATCAGCAAACACTAACCATCTTCTATAGGTTTTATAATCCCCCGTATTTCTATCAATTTTTACCACTGTGTCAATATTTACTGAATACTCTTTTTTTGTGGCTGAAGCAATGGCACTCTCAATGGCACCAAATATGACTTCAGATTCTACATCTTTAGCAGCGGAGACTGTTTCAGCAACTTCTATTATTTCTTTACCCATTGTTCACCTATAAAGTTCTTCATTATTAAAATTTGGAACTAGTCTACAAATATCAATAGCGTCCAATTTAATGTTTATTTTCTGATTATCTTGAGCGATTGTAATTG
>CAXGBD010000071.1:0-5968 GCA_964008355.1 uncultured Gammaproteobacteria bacterium
ATTTCTCTTCAGGTGTTAATGCTAAAGTCCTAAAGGCATGTTGGACCAAGGTGCCAAAAAGACCAGGATCCGATGCTAGCCAACGGATGTTGGCATCATGGTCGTGCTGAAAAGGGAAATGCCCTTTGCTCATGGAGGTTGTGTAGGTATGGTGATCGTTGTCAGTATTTTTTATGGAAACCTTAAGCCTTTGATCGGTTGAAAAAACAATAGCAACAGCACCATCGAGCACTGCATATTCTCCGGAAAGGATGATCTTACCTGGCACTGAAATTAGAACTGGGTCATGCATTGAGTAGCCTTGCTCCTTGCCCGAGTCCGCATTTTACAATGGACTCAATACCAGGAATTTTATTGATTTCAAAAACAACTTCTTCCGTCAGATCTGGCTGACAGATAATTTTAACTTGCGGTCCGGCATCAATAGTGTAGAACACCTCCCTACCTCGTGCCTGTAAGGTTTGGACTTGTTGCACGACAGCGTGTGTTGTTTTGTTCCAATAATCAATGCTGGGTTGCGAGGTTTTCATCACTTGGTGCATTTTCAGGCAATTATCAACTGTAACGGCGCCAAGCTGTGCAAAATTCCTCGATTGAATCGCTGCCATAGCAGTTTGAAAATCTTTTTGATGATGATCAATCCAGTTGTCGTACAGTGGAGATGTTTTTCTGGAAATTTCCATACCAACTCTGGAGCTGATCTCTTTTTGATCACTAGAAGTGACACAGATGATAACCTCCAGTGGCCATTGATTACCTTCTAAAATTGTATTGCACGTTATTGTATCTCCAGCAACATCTAGGGAGACAAACCCTGAAAATAAGGATCTCGGTGCCGATCCTGAGCCTAGTATTGTAAGCTCTATCATTTGTTGCAACGAAAGCTCTAGTTCCAAAGCATGACTCAGAGCTGTTACTAGAGAAGCTATGCCCGATGCCGATGATGCTAGTCCTGCGGCTGTAGGAAAGTTGTTATCGGATTCAATTAAACAAGCATCACGGACATTGCTCCTTTTTTTTAATTCATTAAAGGGCATTTTGATCCGCTCCAATGATGATTGCCTAGACCCATTCAAGATCCAGGTGTCCTCATTGAGATCTTTTGGGAATGAAATTTTAGTTTTGGATTCTAAAACATCCACGGTCAAAGAAATGGAACTCATGGCAGGAATATTTCCTGTGATATTTGATTTACCCCAATACTTGATCAAGGCAATATTTGGATGCGCAATCGCTGTTGATGATTTCACGTTAATATTCTTATTTGTAAATCACAAATATAATGCAAGTAGTATACTTGAATAGCTACGATGCAGGGAGCAACGAGTAAAAAGATTACCGATGGCACATTTTGACAATAGAATAGAAGATTATGTCAGCAAGATTGATGATTATCTTGAGTCCGTTCTTCCTCAAAAAACCATCCCGCCAACAGATCTCCATAAGGCCATGCATTACGCGGTTATGAATGGGGGCAAAAGAATGAGGCCTTTGTTAGTTTATGCAACAGGCGAAGCATTAGAGATTGAAACAGATTACCTTGCTCCTCCTGCGGCAGCCATTGAGTTACTCCATTGTTTTTCATTGGTACATGATGATTTGCCTTCCATGGATAATGATGATTTGAGAAGGGGTAACCCCTCTGTTCATATTGCATTTGATGAAGCAACAGCAATTCTTGCTGCCGACGCATTGCAATCCCTTGCCTTTCATGTTTTAGCCACAGCTCCCATTTACCAGGATCAAGATGATGTACGCATTAAACTGATTGCGCTGATTGCAGAAACCGCAGGTACGACCGGCATGACCGGTGGCCAAGCTCTTGATTTAGACTCGGAAGGTCAATTCTTGGATCAAGCTCAACTGGAGCATATGTATCGACTTAAAACTGGCAGACTATTAAGTGCTTGTGTGAAGTCAGTTATTTGTTGTGATCGCTCCAATAATTCTCAACAAAAATACGCTCTAGAGCGATTCATTGATGTTATGGGGATTGCATTTCAAATCAAAGATGATGTTCTAGATATTGAAGGCGAAACCGAGACGCTTGGAAAGCCAACAGGGTCTGATGAAAATAAAACAAAAGCAACTTACCCTAGTCTATTTGGACTCGAGCAATCCGCACAAAGAATTAATACATTGCTGGAAGAAAGTGTTACCTTGTTGGAAAATTTTGATAACCGAGCAGATGGTCTCAGGCATTTATCGAAAATGATGGTTGAACGCGATAGGTAGCTGATCAATCCAAGCGAGTCATTGAACCTTAGGACTATTCTCTAATTCCCACACCTTTTTTTAATAGATAAATAGCGACAGTTAACAGGATCACAAAAAACACTAAAATGACAGTGAGACCAACATAAATATTGATATCAGACTCTCCCAATACACTGAATCTCATCGCATTGACCATATATAGTATGGGATTGAAGTAGGAAACCGTTTGCCAAAAATCGGGCAACAACGAGATAGTATAAAACACACCCCCTAAGTAGGTTAGGGGTGCCAGAACAAATGATGGGATGATTGCAATGTCATCAAAAGATTTGGCAAAAAGAGCATTCAACAACCCTCCCAATGAAAATACAGCCGCTGTCAAAATAATAACCAGCAAGGTCAGAACAGGGTATTCAACTCTTAACTGGGTAAAAAATAATGCAATCACTGAAACCACTATAGCGACAAAAAACCCTCTGATGACACCTCCTGCTAGATATCCCATCACGATAGAAAATTCATTCATGGGTGAGACTAATAATTCTTCCAGATGTCTTTGGATCTTGGAATGAAAAAAACTGCCCACCACGTTGCCATAAGAGTTGGTAATGACCGACATCATAATCAGACCTGGGGCTATGTATTCCATGTATTGGAATCCATCCATCTGACCGATTCTCCGACCAATCAGTGTTCCAAATATTATGAAATACAGAGTCATGGTAATGGCGGGTGGGATAATTGTTTGGATCCAAATTCTTAGAACTCTTGTGGTTTCTTTTCTAGTCAAGGCCAGCATACCGATGATTTGAGGGTTAGATATCATGCCGTTATCCCATTGTTTTCTTTCTTTGATTGGGTTAGCTCAAAAAATAATTCTTCCAGCCGATTGGTCTTGTTTCTCATGCTGACCACTGCAACACCGGCTTGGGTCAACTGCTTAAACAATGGGTTTAGGGTTTGTTGTCCCTTGATATAAACCTCTATTTCATGGGGATCATTAACTTTAATCTTGTAATCTTTCATATCTGACATGTCATCAATGGGTTTGTCCAGACTCAATACAAATACCTCTTGTTTGAGTTTCCTTAAAACATTTTTCATGGAATCATTTTCTACGATGCATCCATTATCAATAATTGCTAAATGCCTACACAATTGTTCTGCTTCCTCCAAATAATGAGTGGTTAATATTATGGTTGTACCGCCCTGGTTGATGTCTCTGAGGAAATTCCACATAGCTCTTCTGGTCTCCACATCAACACCTGCTGTTGGTTCATCCAATAGTAATAACTTAGGTTCATTAACCAGCGCTCTGGCGATCATCAGACGTCTTTTCATTCCACCGGATAAATTACGCACCGTCTCATCCTTCTTATCCCATAAATCGAGTTGCTTCAGGTATTTCTCAGCTCTTTTGAGACCCTGTTTTCTCGGGATACCATAAAAGCCAGCCTGGTTGACTAAAATATTGAGAGCATGATCGAAGTGATTTAAATTTATTTCTTGCGGGACAAATCCAATACATGCTTTTGCTGCATTAATATCTGCATCGATATTATGCTCAAAAACCTTCACTGTTCCTTCAGTCTTATTTACCAACGACGTAATAATCCCAATGGCTGTTGTCTTGCCAGCACCGTTAGGGCCTAAAAGAGCAAAAAAATCACCTTCCCTAACCTCTATATCAATGGCATGCAAGGCTTGAAAGCCATTGGCATAGATTTTAGAAAGTTTGTGAATGGTCAATGCATCCATGATTGAGCATTTTGCACCTCTTTAAAAATAAAGCAATAATACCTTTTCAATTATTTTCATAAGGAATAGAGCATGGCTAAAATTTGGCATCCTAACAATGAAGTTAGTCTTGAAGCAGTGAATACATATAACAACGATTCGTTGCACGAATCTCTAGATATTAGATTTACAGAAATTGGTGATGATTTTGTTCAAGGCACTATGCCTGTCAACAAAAAAACCATACAACCCTATGGCCTGCTCCATGGTGGAGCCTCTGTAGCTCTAGCTGAATCTTTGGGGAGTACCGGTGCTGGTTTACGTGTTGATCACAGAAAATACAAAGTTGTAGGTCAAGAAATCAACGCAAATCACGTGAGATCAGCAACGGAAGGAATGGTGACTGGCATAGCAAAGCCTATTTATTTCGGCAAGAGAACACAAGTATGGGAAATCAAAATTTATAACTCTGCTTCTGATTTTAATGATAAGACCCTTTGTTGTGTCTCAAGAATGACAGCAATGCATATAAAAATAGTAGGGAGCTAGTTTATCAACGTTCTGGTTGTAGGTTTTTTTATTGCTGCTGTTCTCTATGCTGCTGTGGGTTTCGGTGGAGGATCAACCTACAATGCATTGCTGATACTTGCAGAGACCAATTATCAATTGGTACCAACCATTGCCCTCATTTGCAATATCATCGTAGTTACTGGTAGTGCCATCATTTTTTTCAAACACAAACTAATCCCCTGGCGCTTAACGATTCCTTTGGTGCTCGTTTCTGTTCCTTTTGCATGGTTGGGCGGCTACACACCAATCAATCAGTTTATGTTCAATATAATTCTTGGTTCATCACTACTTTTAGCTGGGCTATTGATGCTGATTAGGCACAGTGAAGTCTTGAAAACTGCGCCCTGGACTAAGACAAAATTAGGTCTTTCGTGTTTGCTACCTGCAAGTGCCTGTTTGGGCATGTTGTCCGGATTAGTCGGCATCGGTGGGGGTATCTTTTTCTCCCCTGTTTTGCATTTATCAAAAGCGGCACCTTCAAAAAATATTGCTGCTTTTGCGAGCTTCTTCATATTGATTAATTCAATATCTGGGTTGATCGGGCAATCGATGAAGCACTCAGGATCACTGATCTGGGGGGAGCTTCATCCATACACGTGGCTTTTCTTTGCAGTGCTGATTGGTGGACAAATAGGTTCACGTTTAGGCGTACAAGTATTCCGTCCGAAGATTGTTCGCCGTTTAACATCTGTGTTGGTAATATATGTTGGCATCAAGCTGATTTACATGGTTTTGGGAGCGCCGCATTAATAATACAGACAACATGAACGAGTTGATTGAAATTCAAATCCTCTACTTTGCTGTGCTTAAAGATAAAACAGGTCAAAATGGTGAAATATTATCCATAAAAAAAGAAAGCACGCTTGCATCCATCTATTACCAACTACAAAAAAAATATGACTTACCTGAACAGCATCGGTTAAAGGTTGCAATCAATGACTCGTTTGCAACGTGGGATGATAGACCGAACCATGGTGATACTATTGTTTTTATACCACCGGTGACGGGGGGATGAAAAAATTTTTGGTAACCGATGAGTCAATCATGATTAAAGATTTATTGGTCGCTCTTGAAGATCCTGCCTGTGGAGCGGTTTCAACATTCGAGGGTAGGGTTAGAAAACACAACAAGAAACGAGAAGTCATTGGACTTCATTATGAAAGTTACGAGGCTCTTTGTTTAAAAGAAGGCCAGCAAATAGTTAATGAGGCCATAAATCATTTTGAAATAACCAATGCTTTATGTATACATAGAGTTGGGGCATTGGAAATTGGCGATTTAGCTATTTGGATTGGAGTCAGCGCACTCCATCGTGATGCATCATTTAAAGCTTGTCGTTACATCATTGACGAAGTCAAAATTAGATTACCAATTTGGAAGAAAGAACGCTATGTCGATGGCGACTCTGGATGGCTTGAGGGAGCCGGATAAATCAGGGATTTTG
>CAXGBD010000072.1:0-5967 GCA_964008355.1 uncultured Gammaproteobacteria bacterium
TATCAACGCACTTGCAACAATTCTGATAGTTGTCGTCACCATCGGAGTATCCATTTCAGGTTTGGTAATGCATCGGCAAAGCAAGTCAAAAAAAGTGTGAATTTTTAGCAAGATAATACCTCAAAACAAGGACAAGTATGGCTACCAATGAACTTGCAGCACTCAAAGCATCCTTTAGCAGAGCTAAAGATTTTCTCAACGCTGGTGATGCAAAAATGGCTGAGAAAATTTGTCGCTCTGGACTAAAAAATATTTCCAGTGGTGATCCAAATTTGCAAGTTTTGTTATGTGTGACCCTGATCCGACAAGGTCGGTCTGGATCAGCAGTAAAAAGATTGAAGCATACATTGAGAATGTTTCCTGACTTCGAGCAAGCACATGAAGAGCTTGGTAATGCACTTCTAGCCCAAAATAAACCTGAAAAAGCGATAGAGTGCTTTAAAAAGGCAATCGAAATTAATCCAGAAAATGTAAATTCTCATATTAAATTGGGAAAAATCCTTCATGCCCTAGGAAGGGTAGAAGAAGCAAATGAATATTATCAGCAAGCTCTAAAATTAGATCCGATTCAAGAAAAGCTGGCTACAACAACACAACTCATCAGTCAAAATAAATTAGAAGAAGCAGAAAAAATTTGCAGAGAAGCTCTTCAAGAAAAGCCAGACGATGTCAATGGTCTAAGATTACTTGCCTCAATAGCATCAAAGCTAGAACAAAATGAAGACGCCATTGTGCTTCTCAAAAGAGCCGTTGAACTTAAACCAAAATTTGTTGCTGCATGGTCTGCACTTGCGGAAGCCTACTCTGATAAAAATCAATTCGGTGAAGCCCTTGATGCAGTCCAAAGATCCATAAAATTAAAACCTGATCTCCCTTTTGGGTTTATGATTCGAGGCGGCATACTGGCCAAAATGAATGATCATGAAGGAGCCATCACTGCTTACCAAGAAGCCCTCAAAATAGACCCTGACCACGTAGGAAGCAATATGGGTTTGGGTAATACATTAAAGACTGTTGGCCGTTTTGAAGAGTCCGTCACTGCTTATAAAAAATGCATTGAAGTACATCCCACTTTTTCAGAAGCTTATTGGAGTTTAGCTAATCTTAAAACCTACCAATTTGAACCCCCAGAAATAAACTTGATGGAAAATCATCTAAACAACAAAGACATTCCTGAACAAAGCATTGCTTTTTTCCACATAGCTTTGGCAAACGTCAAAGAAACAAAAAAACAATATGAGAAAGCTTGGAATCATTATCTCAGTGGCAATACATTGAGACGAAAAAATGAAGTCTACGACTCAGTTCAAACACAGATCACTCACGATGAAGTCATTAATACGTTTACTGCAGAATTTTTGAATCAAAAGACAGGACTTGGTCACAATAGTAATGAGCCAATTTTCATTGTTGGGCTGCCAAGATCTGGCTCAACGCTGATTGAACAAATTCTTGCGAGCCATAGTTTGGTTGAAGGAACAAAAGAGCTCCCAGATCTTTCTAAGTTAGGCGTCAAACTGAGTAAATCAAGAACTCGAGGAATGAAATACCCAAATGCCGTTACCGACATGTCAGATGCTGAATTTTCAGATTACGGAAAAAGTTATATACAAACAACGAAAAGATATAGGACTGATAAACCTTATTTCATTGATAAAATGCCCAATAATTTTGCCCACATAGGTTTTCTCAAACTGATACTGCCAAATGCAAAAGTCATTAATGCTACAAGACATCCTCTAGACAGTTGCATGAGTTCCTTTAAGCAGCTTTTTTATAAAGGCCAATCTTGGAGTTATGACTTATTCGAGATAGGAGAGTACTACCTGGAGTACGACCGGGTGATGAAGCATTGGCAAGAAATTTTACCCAGTGAGATTCTTAATCTTGAATATGAAAAATTAGTTGAAGATCAAGAACATGAAACGAAGAGACTGCTTGAATTCTGTGGTCTGGATTGGGAAGAGCATTGCCTGAAATTTTATGAAACAAAACGCTCGATCAATACTGCAAGTTCAGAACAAGTCCGCCAACCAATCTATAAAGGAGCAATCAATTCTTGGCGCCATTATGAGAAATACATTGGACCATTGATTGAAATTCTTGAACCCATACTCATGGAACTACCTAAAAAAGATAGGCCAAAAAGTTTGCAAAAATAGTCTAGCTCAGAGTTTTTGCCTTTGAACGAATGTCTGGTGGCATGTAGTCAAAGATAAACGTAATTCTATCTTCCTTGCCTCGATTCAACACGCTATGGGTTTTTTGGTTATTGATCTCATAGACATGGCCCAACTCAAATTGATAGGGACGTCCAGCAATTGTAAAACGAACGTGATCATTAGTTGTTATAGGAACGTGAATTCGATGAGCAACGTGGAAAGATGGATGTTTATCAGTATGGGGAGTAATTCTTTCTCCTGCCAATAATTTTGCTGCCATGGCTCTTAATATCGTTCCACCGGGCTCATAAAATCGGTCAATTACATCTTTCATAATAGGTAATGCTGTCTCAGATAATTTTTCCCATCCTGATTCTTTTGATACTTTTATTTCAGGCCATCCATCGCAAAATATCAAAATGATAGAGTGCGTTTTTTTGTGCACATCAAAGGTTTCTTGTCGTACTGGATTTTCAATCCATGCGTCATCATCCAGATTAAGTATTGCATCCCTTAATGGTCTGTAATTAATCGATCCTAAATTCTTTAATGGTTCATCAATGTTCATTTTTATGTAAAGAGCTATTTAGCAAAATTTTCTGAGCAAATTTGACTTTAGCCACTATAAGACTTGTCATCATTGTAGAAAATCTAATTCGACAGTCAATATTAATAAATAAATTAATCAAATTATTTCAAAAACAAAGGGTTAGCATAAAAAAATCGGTAAATTGTTGTAATAATACAACTAAGAACAGTATCGTAATCGCTAAATTTCTTTAATTTACATGAATTTAATCCTTTGTAATATAATATCGTTGTTATAATATTCAGTGATTACAAGCTGTTCGATATTTGTTGGGAGCTAGTTCTATTATGTGGGCAATAACCTTTGAGCAGCCATTAATTATTTATTAGTTTGAAAATTTAAATTTTTTTATACAACCGGGGAAAACACGTTATGTCAGGATTAACAAACGCACAAAGAGTAACAAGTGTCGCTGCTGCTGTCTCCGCTGCATTAGCGGGAGTTTCAACAGCTCAGGGACAAGCCTTAGAAGAAATTATTGTTACTGCAACGAAAAAAGCCCAAAGCCTTCAAAGCATTGCTGGTACTGTTCAGGCGATTGCTGAAACTGATCTTAAAAAGGCACAGGTAGTCAACATGGAAGATTACGCCAAACTCATACCTAGCATGAGTTATATTAATTATACTCCAGGCACGGGTAAGGTTTATTTCCGTGGTATTGCAGATGACAATGGAACATTTATTTCTGAAGAGTCAACCGCAATCTACTTAGATGAGCAACCTGTCACTCAATCCGGAATGGCCCCTGATATTCGAATAGTTGATATCAACAGAATCGAAGCACTGTCTGGACCACAGGGAAGTTTGTATGGTTCAAGCGCACAATCCGGCACAATAAGAATTATACCCAACAAACCTGATACTAGTGAATTTGCTGCAAGTGTAGACGTCACAATGAGAATGTCTGCTGTTAACCCTAGAAATGAAGATAGCTGGGATGTCAGTGGTGTAGTCAACGTGCCTATTTCTGATAATTTCGCAATCAGAGTGGTTGGGTTTACAGCTGAAGATGGTGGTTTCGTTGACAATATTGAGGGCCTCAGTCCTCGCTTTGGTTTGAATAAAAATACAGATATCAATCCTGGTGCTGTTCGAGAAGACGTCAATACTTTCAAAACAACAGGCGGAAGAGTCTATGCACAATGGGATCTCGAAGATGGCTCTGGCTCTATTCTTGCTGGTGCTGCCTTTCAGAATAATGCATCAGACGGTTATTCTAACTTTGACCCAACAGTTGGTGATTTACAGAAAATTGCCTTTTACGATGAACCCAGAGACGATGATTGGACTCAACTATCACTGACCGTTGAGAAAGACTTAGGTTGGGCAAAACTTATATCCGCAACCTCTTATTTTGATCGTGATATTTTCTACCAACAAGATCGAACCACTTATTCGAGTTACTTTGGGAGCTTCTGTTACGGCTACTATGCATATGTAAGTAGGTATTGCTTTCAGCCAGCTGGAGTACATTACTCGTATAACGATGTTCCAGGATGGCAGGACTTGTTTCAATGGAATTCGGCTAAAACCCAAGAGTTCAGATTATCCAATCAATCAGATGACTTGGATTGGGTGTTTGGGCTGTTTTATCAAGAGCGGGAAGAGGGATGGGATTTTCACACTATGACTATAGATTACAGAAACTCCCAAGGCTTTGCTAACAGGGTTGCATATATTGCCTACGCTCTTCCAGATAGACTTCCAGTAGCACCCACAGATGCATGGTGGTCATCGTATGATCGGACGACCTGGGAAACCATGGCTGTCTTCGGAGAGGTGAACTATCGCTTTAATGACAACTGGGAACTGACTGCTGGTGGACGCTGGTTTGACCGTGAAGCAGATAAAACCTATTGGGTAGAAAATCCAGGTGGAGCATTGACTGCTGATGGATACCTGCCTAAAAACAAACGGGATAATCCCTCTAACAGTGACTTTGTTCCTAAAGTATCAATCAAATACAATCACAGCGATGATCTGATGTTCTACGGGCTGTATTCTGAGGGTTATCGACCCGGAGGAGTGAACCGTGGTCGTGCAGACAATCCATTCTATAATCAAGGAAAAGATACCTACGAGCCTGACTTTTTGGAAAATATAGAAGTAGGTCTGAAATCCACACTGATGGACGGAAGATTTCGTTTAAATATTACCTATTTCAGTATGGATTGGACAGATTATCAAATTGAACTGGTCGACCCAAGTAACATACCATGTTCCTGGCCGACATCACCCCCAGCACCAATGTGTGGTGAACCTTGGCAAAAAGTGGTGACCAACTTAGGTGATGCAACCTCTGATGGAGTGATCCTGGAAGTGCTGGCCCTAGCCAATGATTCTACTGAGGTAGGAGTTAATGCACAATTTGTAAAAGCGGAAACAGCCACTGACCTTACAAACCCAGATGGCTCTGTAGACGCTCCTAAAGGATCAAGATTGCCACAAACTCCAGAGTTCAAATCCAATTTATGGATTGAGAAGACCATGCCAGTCAGTATATTTGGAGCTAATGAAGCTTTCTTTAGGGGATCTGTCAGTTACACAGGAGACAGTGTAAGTGCTGTTCAGCCAGGTTGGTCGTATGATCAAGATTCCTACACAATCGTTGACATGAAATATGGAATCCTGGGTGATGATTGGCAGTTAGACTTCTTTGTTAACAATCTAACTGACACGAGAGCAGACATTGCAGTCAATGATTGGTATTTCGACTTTTACTTTGGCGGAGCTAGACAATATACCAATCGTCCTAGAGAAATAGGGGTTCGATTTACCAAGAGCTGGTAAGTCTGCATTCCAATAAAATAAAGACCCTGGAAGACATGTCGACTGGGGTCTTTTCTATTTGATCTCACAACTATACAATAAAACCAAATAAGATCATCACCAAGATCAAAGATGTCAGAAAACTTAACACAAGACAATAAAAAAAGGATGACGTGGATTCAGAATTGAAAACCAGTTCAGATGCAAGTGCTGTGTTAGAAAATCAAGGTCTCAATAAAGAACCTTCAACCAGCCAGGGAAATCCTAGCAGTATTCATGTCAACGATGGAACTACAGGGCCTTATGATTCATTAAGAGAATACATGGCTGCCATTGAAGCCAACGGTAATTTACTGAGAATTAAAAAAATGGACCAAGACTCATATGAGATTACTGGTCTGATGTACAAACTCATTGATAAATATGGCTGGCTAGGTGCACCTACAT
>CAXGBD010000073.1:0-5965 GCA_964008355.1 uncultured Gammaproteobacteria bacterium
GATTAGTGTCATTTGGACCTAATATTTATCAAAATATTAGATAATGACCATTAAATCACACTATTTATAACTAACTTATTGATTTTATTAAGTATTTTAAAAATTAGGAAAAATTTTCTACAAACAAACTAATAATTCGTTCCATTTTCAGCCCTCTAGAGCCTTTTACAAGTATTGTTGTCTCTTCATCAAGAAATTGGGAAATTAGTTCGATTGGGAATGATTCTTGAGAATCAATGACAAAGATTTTTTCCTCTTCACGGTTATGCCCACGTTCAAATAGTGCTTTCTTGAAACGATTGCCTTCTATAAACAAAGCTTTAAGTCCTGGAACTTTCAATGACTCATTTAGAATTCTCAGATGCTCCTCTCGAGAAAATTCTCCCAACTCCAACATATCCCCTATTACTAACAACTTATTTTTTGGATATGCTGAATTATTACTCAAATCATTTATTGCTGAAGAAAAAGAAGAAGGATTAGCATTATAAGTATCGTCAATAAGAAGATGCTTACCCATTTTCTCAATAAAAAATCTATCTCTTAAAGGTGAAACATATTTACATATTTGTGCAATTGAATCTGAAAATCCTTTGCCAAGTTCAGTTGCTGCCACTGCAGCAATAAGAGCATTGTGACAGTTATGAACTGCACCAAAGGTACCTATTCCTTGCATCTCCATAGACTGAGAATTTTCTCCATCAATCTTTTTAATCAATAATCTATAACGACCTGGAGTGTGATCTGCTGTCGCTCTACATAAAAATTCTTCCTTCAAAGGTTTTTCTGATGAATTAGAATTTGCGTGTGTAGTTACCTTGTATCCTTGATCATTTTTCATGAATTGTGTTGGAGAATTTAAATTCTCAAATGCACCATTAATAACAGAGCCATGATCAACCAAACCATCTAATAACTTGATCTTGGTTTTAATAATATTTTGCTGGTTCTTAAAAATACCAATATGGCTATTGTTGACGTTAGTAATGGCTACCACATCAAAATACAAATATTCACTTATCAAATCAAAATCGCCGATCTTCCTAGCTCCGCATTCCAATACAAGATACTTGGTATTGTTTTTAAGTCTCAAAACTGTAAATGGTACCCCAAATTGGTTGTTGTCATTCTTCTCCGTTGTCACTATGTTTTGCTGATCTTTGAAGATAAATGCCATCATTTCCTTCACAGTAGTTTTGCCGTTGCTTCCAGTAATAGCAAGGGTTTTGGGTTTAACTTTTTCTTGCTGAAATTTTGCTAATTTCAAAAGTGCAATATAAGTATCCTGGACTACTATGCCATCATGGTTATTAATCTTATTGTTTGATATATAAGCTATAGATCCTGAATGAATTGCTGATTCACAAAAGTTATGGCCATCAAAATCTTCTCCTTGTAAGGCCAAAAATACTGAATTCTTTTTAACTTTTCTGGAATCTGTTATTAGAGATGTAAACGGCTTATTTTCTCCTATAAGCTCACCGTCAATTATTGTTGACAATGTTTTTAAATCCTTGACATCTATTAATTCAAACAATCACTCATTCCTTACTAAAGTTTATATGGTGCCCCGAAGAGGATTCGAACCTCTGACCCCCGGATTAGGAATCCGATGCTCTATCCAACTGAGCTACCGGGGCATAAAAAAATTATAGCACTAATCATTGTAAGCTCATTTTGGTATTGTGAAACTATGAGTGAAAAAATTCATCAATACCTGTTGGATGTCAGCAAAAAACATTGCAAACCTCTAGAATCTATAGTCAAGCAAAATGGTGTAATGCATATTGTGGTTCCAAAAGATTTAGATATCTTTGATTGTTTAGCAAAAACAGTAGTGGAACAACAGCTTTCTTATAAAGCTGCAAATAGTATTTGGAATAAAATCAAGAATAGTGCAGCAAAAAGAAACATAAGCTTGATTGAATATTTCAAGAAAAAAAATACTGCTTCAATAAGAAAGAATGGATTATCAAGCAATAAGATCAAGACAATTATGGGTGCTAAAAAAGCTATTGAAAGTGGCGATATAACCTTGCAAAAACTTTCAATCATGACTTATCCAGAATTCAAAAAAACTATTACAAGTCTCTGGGGATTTGGAGATTGGTCAGCTGAAATGATAGCAATCTTCTATTTTGGAAAGACCAACATTTGGTCTCCAAAAGATCTAATCTTAAAACGTGGAATAGATCAATTATGTGATGACTCTAACTTAACTCCAAATAAACTGCTTCAATTAGTAGATCCATATCAATCCTATTTAGCGCTACATATTTGGCGAAATAAGGACTGAAAATCCTTGTGTTAGAGAGTTATCGATATTTTCAGCTTTAAAGCTTGCTAAAAACTAAACTTGCATTAGCACCACCAAAACCAAAGCTATTAGACATAACAGTACTTAATCCTGCATTTTCCTGCATCGAAGTGACGATTGGAATCCCTTCTGCAGCTGGGTCAGGTTTCTCTACATTTGCAGAGGCTGAAATAAAATCAGATTCCATCATTAATAATGAAAAAATAGCTTCATGGACCCCCGCTACTCCCAAGGAATGTCCTGTGAGTGACTTGGTAGAACTAATTTTTGGGATGTTTTCACCAAACACCTGCTTAATGGCTTCTAATTCTTTTGTATCGCCAACCGGGGTACTGGTACCATGAACGTTTAAATAATCTATAGAATCGCAACCCTGCATTGCCTGATGCATGCAGCGAACCGCTCCTTCACCAGAAGGCTGAACCATATCAGATCCATCAGAGGTTGCTCCATAACCAACTAATTCTGCATAGATTTGTGCACCACGTGCAATGGCATGCTCGTATTCTTCCAACACCACAACTCCGCCGCCACCCGAAATAACAAATCCGTCTCGATCTATATCAAATGGTCTTGAAGCAGATTCAGGGGCATCATTGAAATTAGTTGACAGAGCCTTCATGCCATCAAAAAAAGATGTTAACACCCAATGCAGCTCATCACCTGCGCCTGCGAATACAATATCTTGTTTGTCAAATTGAATCAGTTCAGCTGCATTGCCAATACAATGTGCACTGGTTGCACATGCTGAACTAAGTGTGTAGGTCACGCCTTTGATCTCAAAGGCTGTTGATAAAGTGCCTGAATTGCCACTTGCCATTGATCTTGTTACCAGAAATGGACTGACCTTTCCTTTTTCCCTGAGTGCGTCAGCACCAAAAACTATAGCTTCAGGAGAACCTCCACCGGTCCCCATAATCAATCCGGTCCTTGTATTGCTAACATGGTCTTTTTCTAATCCAGAATCTTCTATGGCTTCCTTCATTGCCAAGTAGTTGTAACTGGAACCGTCACCCATAAATCGTTTTAACTTTCTATCAATATGTTCATCGAGATTGATATCAATAGATCCAGCGACTTGGCTACGAATTCCTGCATCTGCAAATTCTTGTGAATAAACAATACCAGATTGACCTTGCATCAAGGATTTTTTCACCGATTCTTTATTAAGTCCGATTGAAGAGAGAACTCCTATCCCTGTAACAACTACCCTTCTCATTATTGGGCTTCAGTTAGATTTTGAAAAAGGCCAACACGTAGATCTTCGCCAGTGTATATGATCTTATCATCTGCCATCATGGTTGCATCGGCTACTCCCATAAAAAGCTTAGATTTCATAACCCTTTTGATGTGCAAATGATAAGTTAAAATAGTTGTTTTTGGTGTTACTTGCCCGGAAAATTTAATTTTACCACCACCTAAGGCTCTGCCTCTACCCTCACCACCGATCCATCCTAGAAAAAAGCCAATCAATTGCCACATAGCATCGACTCCTAATGATCCAGGCATAACCGGATCTTTATTAAAATGACAATCAAAAAACCATGCATCTTTTTTTACATCCAGTTCGGCGATGACCTCACCTTTATCATAATCTCCACCTTGGTCACTGATATGAGTAATCCGATCAAACATCAGCATAGGGGGTAATGGCAACTGCGCATTACCAGGTCCAAATAGCATTTCTTTGGCACAGGCCATTAATTCGTTGAGATTATATTTATTTTTTCTCTTCATCTTCATTGGTCCCATTTTAACAGAAAGGATAGATGAAATTGACTAAAGCTAGGATGCATAATTTAACTGCAAAGTCTTTACCTTGCCAAACCAGGGCACACTCACGATAAATAATTTGTTGTCTTTACTCGGATCAATCGGTTCAATATTTTTACTACCATGTAATTCAGCAACCAACTTCGGTAAGACATCTGGATGCGTCACAATTAATATTATTTTACCTTTGTGTTTCGCCATGATTGTCTCAATTAACCCTTCCACTTCCGAAACATCTTTTATAAGAGTGATTGGAATATCTAGACTCTTCATTAAAGGTTCCGCTGTTTCCTGCGTGGCCCTCAAAGGTGTGGCATAAATTGCATCAACACCTGCAACAACATCAACAGAATTAAGTAACTCTTGAAGTGCATCGGCTGTCACAAAACCTCTTTGGCTTAAACCAGAATTAACATTCGAGTTTGAATCAACATCTGCATGTGTTGTTAGTATCACTGTCGTGGTAGCTTGCGATTCAAAAAACCAAGAAAGCATCGTTGCAAAAGCAACGAAAAATAAAGCAAAGATTATTCGCTTGGTACGTCGTTTCCTTCTTTTGTTTTTATATTCCTCAATCCTATCAATCATCTGAATCCTCTGCGTCTATGACTGTGTATTCTGCATCAATTATTGCATCATTGGCACCTGTTCTTTTCCCGCGTCGATTCCACAAACTCCGGACATAAAAGATTATCCAAATAAAAAACAAAACCCCTACCAAAATAGAAAAAATAAACCACCCGAATATTATGGCAAGAATAAATATGATTAAACCAAAAACAATACTGAGTGCGCGTATGATTAATTCCAAAGGTAACATTTTATCCTCAAATATGATTAATCATTATTGTATCGCTATAGATTTCAAGCTAACAGAATTATTAAGCTCTATATCAAAAATTATTTTCAAAAATTTCATTGAATGTTCTCTATTTGTTCTCTATTATTGTTTAAATAAAAATGAATCATACATTGGACAAACATCATGTTAACTCCGAGTGAAACAAGAACATTAAAATTTATTCAAAAATACTTTGTCAAAAGTGGTTATGCCCCTACCCTACAGGAAATTGCGCAGGGTACTGGAATACAATCAAGAGGTGTTATACATCGCTACTTGAAGGCTCTACAATCATCTGATTTAATCACCATACTACCCAACCGCAATCGTGGTATTCGTTTAAATCTAGAGGCTAATGAGAACGCATTAGCAGCACCTATTATCCCATTGTTAGGACGTATTGCAGCCGGCCAACCTATTGAAGCCATCGAAGGACGAGATGAACTTAATTTAGCTGACTTCTTAATGAATGCAGATCGTTTTGCTCTTCAGGTCACTGGAAATTCAATGATTGAAGCAGGCATTTTAGATGGAGACACAGTAATCGTTAAACACCAACAAACTGCAAATAACGGAGACATTGTAGTTGCACTTATTGATGGCCTTGAGGCAACTTTAAAACGACTCAAAAAACTGCCTGATGGAATGATTTTATTGATGCCAGAAAACAAATTTATAGAACCTAGGGTATATCCAGCACAGCGTATCCAAATTCAGGGAGTCGTCGTTGGGCAACTTAGAAGCTACCAGTAATAAAAATTCATTGCCTTGGCCTCGAATGATCGTATTGGTTGACATGAATTCATTCTTTGCGTCAATCGAACAACTTGACCAGCCAGAATTATTTGGACGCCCCGTTGCCGTTACCAATGGAAATCAAGGAACCTGCATCATCACTTGCTCCTACGAGGCTAGGTATTGGGGTATCAGAACAGGCATGCGTCTCAAACAAGCAAAACAACTATGTCCGGAATTAATTCAAAGACCTTCTAGACCAAAACGTTATGCACAAATATCTACCAAAATTATGCATG
>CAXGBD010000074.1:0-5923 GCA_964008355.1 uncultured Gammaproteobacteria bacterium
AATAATTTAAAAGGAAATGATTATAGCAATAAGTGTTTATTAAGGTATATGATTGCTATGAAAATTCTTGCGACTAGTTTTTTAAAGTAGTAGAAAATAATTTTTATATTTTTGTGTATACGATAAAATTACTTAATTTAGTGTTAAATCAAATAAGGAATTAACATCGAAAAACAAATATTAGCCAATGCAATAAGAATGCTCTCCTGTGATGCTGTTCAAAAAGCAAACTCTGGTCATCCCGGTATGCCAATGGGTATGGCTGATATCGCAGAAGTATTATGGAATGAGTTCCTAAGACATAATCCCAACAATCCTTTTTGGTCGAATAGAGATCGTTTTGTTTTATCCAACGGACACGGTTCTATGTTGCTTTATTCACTGTTACATTTGAGTGGTTACAATCTTTCTATCGATGACCTAAAAAACTTCAGGCAATTCGATTCAAAAACCCCAGGACACCCTGAGCTTGACCTAGATCTTGGTATTGAAACTACCACAGGTCCCTTGGGTCAGGGTATCGCAAATGCTGTTGGAATGGCCTTGGCAGAAAAGGTACTTGCCAGTAAATATAACCAGGAGCAATATAATGTGATCGATCATTTTACTTACGTTTTTACAGGTGATGGTTGTTTGATGGAAGGTGTTTCACACGAAGCCTGTTCACTTGCAGGAACCCTGAAACTAGGTAAGTTGATTTGTTTTTATGACGACAATGGTATTTCCATTGATGGTGATGTAGCAGGATGGTTTGCAGAAGATGTAGCAAAAAGGTTTGAAGCTTATGGTTGGCACGTGATCGACGGCATTGATGGACACAATCCAGAGGAGATTAAACAAGCAATCAAAGCGGCACAAGCAGAAACTGGTAAACCTTCAATTCTTGCCTGTAAAACCATTATCGGTTTTGGTTCTCCTAATAAAGCTGGCACTGCAGACACCCATGGAGCTCCTTTAGGCGATGAAGAAATTAGTGAGGTGAGAAAAGCACTCAACTGGGAATACGATCCATTTGAAATTCCGGAACAAATTAAAAATGCGTGGGATGCATCTCAACGAGGTGCTACAGTCGAAACAGCTTGGGTCGATTTACTCAAGGCATACACATCAGATTTTCCGGAACAAGGCAATGATTTAGAGAGTAGACTGAACCCTGATTTTTCAAGTGTAAGATTCGACGGTCTACAAGAACTGATTGAGGATTTGCAAACCAATGATGATCCAGTTGCAACCAGAAAGTCTTCCTTGATTGTATTAAATGCATTGGCAAGAGATTTTCCAGAACTCCTTGGAGGTTCTGCTGATTTAACTGGTTCAAATTGTACTTATCATCAGACCTCAAAAGCCATTACTCCGGATGATACGAATGGTAACTATGTGTTTTACGGGGTCAGAGAATTTGGAATGGCAGCGATCATGAATGGTATGAGTTTGCATGGAGGTATGATTCCTTATGGTGGCACATTCTTGACTTTTGCAGATTATTCTAGAAATGCATTGCGTATGGCAGCGATGATGGAACTAGGCGTGATCCATATTTTTACCCATGACTCAATTGGGTTGGGCGAAGACGGACCCACCCATCAGCCCATTGAACACATCCCCAGCCTAAGATTGATACCTGGGTTGAACGTATGGCGTCCTTGCGATACGACCGAGACCGCCGTGGCTTGGCAGTCTGCGATTCAGTGTAGAACTAGTCCTTCCGCACTGATCCTGACCAGACAGTCATTGCCACAATATCAAAGATCTCCAGAGCAACTACAAAATATTTTATGCGGTGGTTATATTTTACATCAGGAGGAGAATGATTCATTGGATGCAGTCATTATCGCCACTGGATCAGAAATACAGCTTGCCATGAATGCTGCCAGTAAAGCGGCACAAAATGGTCATCAGGTCAGGGTGGTTTCCATGCCATGTTTGGATATTTTTGAACTGCAACCGGAGACATATCAGTACTGTGTTGTACCTGAAGGTTTTGAAAAAGTGATGATTATTGAAGCCTCTAAAGCCAGTGGATGGAGTCAATATCGAAGCCCGAAAGGGATCGTCATCGGGATGGATTCTTTTGGCAAGTCCGCCCCTGCACCAGAACTATTTGAACATTTCGGATTTTCAGATGACAATGTGTACCAACAATTAATGACTATGATTGAAAAATAAATGAGGAGATTGGGATGGCAGTAAAAATTGCGATTAACGGCTACGGCAGGATTGGCAGGAATATCTTAAAAGCTTTGTTTGAAGGTGACAAGACCAATGCATTGGAAATTGTGGCAATCAATGATCTTGGTGATGCTGAAAGCAATGCCTATCTGACCAAGTATGATACGGCTCATGGTATCTTTCCTTTCGATGTTGAGGTTAATGACGATTGTCTAGTGATTGGCGGCAAACAAATTCAAGTTTTTTCAGAAAGAGATCCTGAGAAACTTCCATGGCAGGATTTGGGAGTGGAAGTGGTACTCGAATGCACCGGATTTTTTAGAACACGGGAACTGGCAAGCAAACATCTAAAAGCTGGGGCTAAAAAAGTTGTAATTTCGGCACCGGCTGGTACAGACATTGATGCCACTATTGTTTATGGTGTGAATCACCATACGCTCTCCAAGGAACATGAGATTATTTCCAATGCTTCCTGTACCACCAATTGTCTTGCTCCTTTGGCGTTGCCACTCCATCAAGCGATTGGAATCGAAAGTGGAATTATGACCACCATACATGCATACACTAACGATCAGGTGCTAACCGATGTTCTCCACAAGGATCTTAGAAGAGCTCGTTCAGCAACTCAATCCATGATTCCGACCAAAACTGGAGCCGCATCAGCAGTAGGTTTAGTATTGCCGGAACTTCAAGGAAAACTCGATGGCTTTTCAATCAGGGTGCCCACTATCAATGTATCCTTGGTTGATCTTAGTTTTATTGCGTCTAGACCGACAATGATCGAGGAGATCAATGAGGTGATCAAAGTAGCTGTATCCGGTCCATTAAAAAATGTTTTGGACTACAGCGATGGTCCTCTGGTTTCAGTTGATTTCAATCACAATCCAGCTTCATCGACTTACGATGCAACCATGACCAAAGTCCAAGAGGGCACTTTAGTGAAAGTTTGCTCATGGTATGACAATGAATGGGGTTTCTCCAACCGAATGCTGGATACCACATTGGCATTAATGAACGCCAGCTAACCCAATAGCGAGGGTCGAAATGATATTCCCTCAAATGAAAGACCTTGATCTTCAGGGGCAAAAGACCATGCTCAGATTGGATCTTAATGTACCCATAGAAAATGGTCAGATTACCAGTGATGCGAGAATAGAAGCTGCGATTCCAACCATTTTGGCAGCCCAAGAGCAGGGAGGGAAAGTGATTATTCTATCGCATTTGGGTAGACCTGATCCAGGGGCGCTGAAAGCAATTGATTCCCTACAACCAGTAGCTGAAAAGCTAGCACAGCTAAGTGGTCAACAAGTTCACTTTGAACCCAACTGGATTGAATCAATACCGGATATTGACAATGGTATCGTTGTCTGTGAGAACGTGAGATTTCATGAAGGCGAAACATCCAACAGCGAGGCATTATCTAAACAAATAGCATCCTTGTGTGATGTCTATGTGATGGATGCTTTTGGTACAGCCCACAGAAAACATGCCACTACCTATGGAGTTATCACTTTTGTGCAAACAGTGTGTGCCGGACCCTTATTGACCTCGGAAATTGAATCATTGAGCAAAGCCATGCAGGCACCTGAGAGACCTTTAGTGGCAATTATTGGAGGAGCCAAGGTTTCATCTAAACTGGGAGTTATTGAAACACTAGCTGGCATTTGCGATCACATCATTGTTGGTGGGGGTATTGCCAACACTTTTTTAGCTGCTGCCGGGATAGAGACGGGTAATTCACTGATTGAAAAAGACATGATTGCAATGGCGGGAAATATTCTTAAGAGTAACAAAGTCAATATACCCCTCCCTGACGATGTTACGGTTGCAAAAAAATTATCTCCTGAGTCTGAAGCAGTCAAGAAAAGTGTGGTCGATATAGAAAAGGACGATCAAGTTCTCGACATCGGTCCAAAGACCGCAGAAGTATATAAGTCTATTATAGACTCTGCTAGAACTATCATTTGGAACGGTCCGTTGGGCGTGTTTGAAATAGACCAGTTCAGTGGAGGTACCGAAGCATTGGCACTGGCTGTAGCAGAGAATAATAGTTATACCCTTGTCGGTGGGGGTGATACTGTTGCAGTACTAGAAAAATATGGGATTAAGGATTCTATCGATTATATTTCAAGCGGTGGAGGCGCCTTTCTAGAGTTCATTAAAAGTGGCACACTCCTTTCATTGGAAGTAATATCTAGGCACACTAAAAGCTAAGGAGAAATAAAATGCTACTCAGATTTTTCGCTCTGTTTACCAAAGCAACCAAGGTTGAGGCCCATGAGATCAAAGCCGTATTCTTGTCCTTCGCTTTTGTCTTTACTATTTTGGCATCCTATTACATTCTCCGTCCTGTGCGTGACGCTATGTCCAGTGACTGGACCGATGTAGAATTGAGTACGATCTGGACGTTTACTTTCCTCATTAGTTTTATTGTGGTATCACTATATGGTTTTGCATGTTCGAAAATAAAATTTAAGTTCTTGGTCCCCAGTGTTTACGGATTCTTTGCACTAACTTTTTTACTACTATTTCTGTTGATTCAGTTCTTTCCCGATTTAAATCTAATCAACCAAATATTCTATATTTGGGTCAGTGTGTTCAGCCTGCTCAATATTTCTGTATTTTGGAGCTTTATGGCCGATACCTATAATAAGGAACAGGCAAAAAGACTCTTCGGTTTTATTGCATCTGGCAGTAGTCTTGGGGCCATATTTGGACCGATTATTGCTTTGGCACTTGCCGGAGTAGCTGGCTCCGACAGTTTGATTTTGATTTCCGCAAGTATGTTACTGATACCGATTGCTATAGTTTTTCATCTTGAAAAAATAAGAGTAGCGGAACTACAAAACACTACTGCTTCCGAGTTTAATGAGCAACCAATGGGTTCGAATATTCTTGCAGGATTCAAAACCTTTGCCACTACCCCTGTCCTCTTGGGCATTGGCTTGTTTATCGTTCTCTATTCTGGGATTAGTACCTTTGTTTATTTTGAGCTGAAAAATATCTTGGCGAGTATCGATCAAGATACAAGGACTCAAATATGGGCTGGCATGGATTTGGCGGTAAATGTTTTGGCGGTTTTGACGGCAATGTTTGGCACCGGTCGTTTGGTCACTAGATTTGGACTGAGTGTTACTTTGCCTTTGGTGCCAATGATTATTATTGTAGGATTGTTGCTGGTTACCTTATCACCAATGCTTTGGGCTGTTGTCGGATTACAAGTTGTAAGGAGAGCAGGAGAATATGCAGTGACTAAGCCAGGCAGAGAAATGTTATTTACAACCGTAGACAGAGATACCCGTTTTAAGGCAAAAAGTGTCATCGATGTTGTAGTTTATCGAGGTGGAGATATTTTTTGGGCGTGGGCCTTTACAGGTCTGACTCAATTGTTGGGATTCGGGTTGGCATCGATTGCATTTGTTGGTGCCGTGATTGCTTCTGCATGGTCTCTACTAGCTTTTAAGCTAGGAAGGTATTTTGATAGTCATCAAATCAATGAAAATTAGCTACCTAGTTGCTTCAAATCATTAATTACTTCTGCAGAGTGAATATCTGAATCGACTTTTTTATAATGTTTAACAATTTCACCATCTGGATTGATGATAAATGATTGGCGTTTAGCGATTGTCATCAGCATAAACTTCCCTAAAACGCCATAATTCTCCGCACAACTCTTATCTACGTCGGCAAGAATAGGAAATGGAAGACTGTACTTTTCGCTAAATTCTTGATGAGATTTAACATTATCCAAACT
>CAXGBD010000075.1:0-5832 GCA_964008355.1 uncultured Gammaproteobacteria bacterium
CCAGATGCAAAAGCTCGCTCCAAGGCTGGACCGATCTCTTCGGGTCGTTCACAGAATTCACCATGACCGCCCATTGCTTCGACAATTTTATCATAACGGGTAAAGTTGAGCGTCGTGGCGATGACTCGTTTAGCACCATAGACAGCTGCTTGTGGCCTAGCCATTTGTCCCCAAGCACCATCAACGCCAACGATGCCTACAATAGGCAGATTAAATCGCAGTGCTGTATCATATTCAAAGCCATTGAGACCAAATGAGCCATCACCGTAAATGATCAATACTCGTTTGTCTGGTCTGGTAATCTGTGCTGCTAGGGCAAATGGCATGCCTACCCCCAAGGTTCCTAGAGGACCCGGATCCATCCAGCTGTTTTCAGCTGGTGCTGGTAGTACTTTAGCAGCTTGGGCAACGATATCTCCCCCGTCACCAATCAGAATGATATCTTTTTCTGACACGAAATCACGAATTTCACGACACAACCTCAAGGGATCAATCGGTACCTCATCAGAATTGAGTTGTGAAGAGAATTCAGCTTCTAATTGTCCTTCTCGTTCGATCAATTGATCTCGCCAGCTAGAATAATCTAAACTGTCACCAGTTTCTTCCATAAGCTCGATTATCATATCGAAACTGGCATTTAGATTGCCGACAACAGAAGCATCGGCTGATCGGTTAGTTCCAATAAGTTCATTCTCAACATCGAGTTGAATAATTTTGGCATCAGCCGCTATGGTGTCTCCATAATTAAGACGAAAGTCCAACAACACACCGGCGCATATAAACAAGTCACATTGTTGCAGAGATTCCTTGCGCACACGATTCAAGAGTTCGGGAGTGCCTGGCTTTACAGTTCCTCGTCCCATACCGTTTACAAAGGTAGGAATGTGGGTTTTTTCAATAAATTTCTGAACGGTAGCAGATGCGTTGGACCACTTGACACTGGTACCAGCCATCATCACAGGCTTCTTGGCAACTTTGAGTAATTCAACCACTTCCTGCACATCCGTTTTATTCGGTATCATGAGCGGTGCTTTTGAACGCATGGTCGGAAAGCGAATATCATCTTTTTCAACCATGCCCATTAGCACGTCCATCGGGATCTCTAAGAAGGCTGGGCCTGGATTACCTGATACTGCATGACGAATGCCCATTTCAATGTACTCAGGAATGCGTCGTGTGTCATAACAGGTATCAGCCCATTTAGTGATTGGTTTCATGACCGCTACATGGTCCATTTCCTGCAGTGATCCTTGTCTTAAATTGCTGAAGGGACCCTGACCACCAATGACTAGGATGGGACTATTGGCACGCCATGCGTTTGCAACACCGGTAACACCGTCCGTAACACCTGGACCGGCTGTGAGTACTGCACAACCAATTTTATTGGGATTTAATCGACTCCAGGCGTCTGCAGCGTGCACAGCAGCTTGTTCATGTCGTACATCAATTATCTTGATACCTTCATCCAGACAGCCATCGTAAATAGCCATTACATGGCCACCACAGAGGGTAAAGATACACTCTACGCCAGCCTGTTTAAGAGCTTGTGCTGCTAGCTTTCCACCATGTACTATCATCTATCTCCCCTCACAAACGATTGATTCAGCAATCTGTTGTATTGCTGATGTTTTTTTATTGGAGATTTCATTATATAGAAATTAATTGCTACTAAAAACTGAGATATGTGAGTACACCAGAGAAAAAATTAAAAATAGACCCAAGGTCTTAGTTTTTTGTCTTTGTGCTCAAATTCTTTAATTAAGTTGATATTTTCTAGGGTTAATTCAATCGCATCAATTCCTCGTAGTAGTTTTTGTTGATCACTTGGATCAATCTCAAAGGGATATTCAGTACCGTCTCCAGTGGTCATCTTCGAGTGTTCTAAGTTCACAGTGAGTTGATTTTTTCTAGGATCAGCTTCTACAAAATTCTGCAACGATTTAATTTTATTAGGCTTTAAACTGATTGGGAGAATACCATTCTGAATGCAATTATTACGAAAAATAGAACCAAAACTAGAAGCTATGATGACTCGAATGCCCCACTGCTCTATAGCCCAAACAGCATGCTCCCTCGAGGATCCACAACCAAAATTATCACCGGTCAGTAAAATGGATGCTTTCTTAAATGGGTTTTGATTTAAAACAAAATTAGGATTTTCTTCCCGAGTTTTCAATGAAATATACCTCCACTCAGCAAACAGTCCATCTTTCAATCCTTCTCTATGAACGGTAGTTATTTCTCTACTGGGTATGATGTCATCGGTATTAATATTAATTCGCATCAAAGGAGCCACAATACCAGTATGTTCTATGAAGGGTTTCATTATAAAGTTCCTTGGTTGTTAGCATTACTGATTTTACCGGCAATGGCTGATGCTGCTACCGTAGCAGGGGATGCAAGGTGGGAACGAACACGTTTTCCTTGCCTATTTTCAAAGTTTCTATTGGTGGTAGTGATCACTCTTTTTCCTGGGTCAAAGCTTTCTCCACCCACAAAAAAACACATTGAACAGCCAGATTGTCGCCATTCAAAGCCGGCAGTTTTAAAAATCAGATCCAGTCCTTCTTGCTCTGCTTGTTGTTTTACCTGGGAGGATCCTGGAACACAAATGGCTTTTATACCAGGCGCTACTTTTTGGTTTTTTAAAATTTTGGCAGCGTTTCTCAAATCACTTAACCGGCTATTTGTACAAGAACCAATGAAGGCAGCATCAATCTTAATATCTTGCATGTTGGTACCTGGATTGAGATTCATATAATCGAGCGCTTGCATCATTGATTGTTGTTTATTGTTGTTCCTTTCCTGAGCAGGATCTGGGATTTTCCCATCAATCGAAATGGCATGCTCAGGGCTAGTTCCCCAAGTGATAAAAGGTGATAATTGATCGCATTCAATGGTAATTACTTCATCAAAGTGAGCATTTTTATCACTTTTTAAATTTACCCAATTGGCCAGTGCTTCGTCTAAGTTTTCACCCTGGGGAGCAAAAGCTCTATTGATGACATAATCGATGGTTTTCTGATCAGGAGCCACAATACCTGTCCATGCTCCGAACTCAACCGCCATATTGCATAGTGTTAAACGGGCCTCAATCTCTAAATGTTCAATGACAGAGCCTGAAAATTCTACTGCATAACCTTGGCCACCACTGGCTCCAAATTTTGAGATCAAATGTAATATTAAATCTTTGGCTGTCACTCCATAGGGAAGAGTGCCATTAAAAATGACCTTCATCATTCTTGGTTTTTTAATCACTAAAGTATTCGTGCACAAGGCGTGTTCGCAATTACTGCTCCCAATCCCCCAAGCTAAGGCACCTAAGCCTCCTAGGGTGCAGGTGTGTGAATCAGCACAGACCAAGGTTATCCCGGGCAGTGCAATACCTTGTTCAGGTGAGACAACATGCACAATTCCTTGACTGGGGTGGTTTAAATCAAAAAAATGAATCCCTGCTTTCTGAGCTGATGAACGGGTTGCTGTAATAAACTCTTTACCATTGGGCATCATGGTTTCATCAGTGCGCTCAGGGAATGTATCAACAATATGATCCAATGTACAGAAGACTTGTTTGGGATGGCGAATGGAACGATTAGCTTCCTCCAAAGCTTTCAAGGCAATACTCCCGGTGCGTTCATGTAAGAAAATTCGATCAATATAAAGGAGGCTATTGCCATCACTTTGCTCAACAATTTCGTGTTCTCGCCAAATTTTTTCTACCAGCGTTAAGCTCATATTTTCTAATTTCCTGATTGCATGCATATTATAAATTAATTAATGAATAATATTTCTCGAGTCTTCATTTACTTAGAAATCATGATTCTAAAAAAACAAACAAGTTATAATTATTCATAACAATGAAATAAATAAGAAGATGTAGTGCTGAGTCACATTGATAAAAATAATCACCCCAAAATGGTTGATATTTCCGACAAAAAGACAACCAAGAGAATTGCTATTGCTTCTGCCATAGTCAAGCTACCTGATTTGGTTCAAAGGGAATTTAAAGATGGGGATATTCAAACCAAAAAAGGTCCAGTGATCGACACAGCCATTGTTGCCGGTACCATGGCGGCTAAAAAAACTCATGAGTTGATTCCATTTTGCCACCCACTGGGACTGGATTCCTGCAAGATTTCAATTGATTCTGATGATTCTGGGCATTTAGTCATATGCTGTGAAGTTACTATAGATCATAAAACAGGGGTCGAAATGGAAGCTTTGACTGGAGCAACCGTGGCGGCACTGACAGTTTATGATATGTGTAAATCAATATCTCACGAAATTGAGATAACAGACATACAGCTTCGGAAAAAATCAGGAGGCAAACGTTCCGTTGGCTAACTATCTGCCGTACCAACTATTATGACACCATTGCAAGGACTGATACTGACCGGGGGGCAAAGCAAACGGATGGGTCAAGATAAAGCCTTGATGCGTTCAGGATCAAGAACTCAGCTGGAGCAGTCATACGATCTTTTGCAAGCACAGCTGTCATCGGTATATGTATCCATTAAAGCGAGCCAGGTGAATGATCCTGTCCGGTCACAGTACAGACTCATTATGGATGCACAGAATTGCTCGGGTCCAATGGCTGGAATCTTGTCTGCACACAAGACCTATCCTGATTGTGCTTGGTTGGTTATAGCTTGCGACATGCCTTTTCTAAATTCTGAAACACTTATGCAATTGATTAAAGCCAGAGACAATGCATACGATGCGACTGTTTTTAGCAATCCAGACGATTCCTTACCAGAGCCGTTATGTGCAATTTATGAACCCAATGCGCTGGTGAGGGTTGCCAGCGATCCCACTCGGTTGCCAAGCAATAGCGCTAGAGATCTTTTGCGGCAATCTAGGATAAAAATGATTGAAGCAAAAAATCCATATGCACTGGAGAATACGAATTATTCAAGATAAGGATTTGAGTGAAATTGAATGGTGACTATGCGATCATTGGTCGCAAACATTGATAATTTGCTTAATGCCTGAGGAATGAAAGGAAATCTTATCAAGGGAACACTATGACAGAGAACTACAAAAAGCCAACCCGTAAAGAGGCAGAACAAGCCGTTCGGACGTTGATTAAATGGGCAGGAGATGACCCGAATAGAGAAGGCTTGGAAAAAACACCAGAGCGAGTTATTAATGCTTATGAGGATTGGTTTAGTGGTTACCAGGAAGAACCCTACGAGTATTTGACTCGGACATTTAAGGAGGTCGCAGGTTATGATGAGATGGTCACCCTAAGGGGGATTGATTTTCAGTCCCATTGCGAACATCATATTGCATTGATTTCTGGCAAAGCCTATGTGGGTTATTTACCGGATAAACAAGTCGTTGGGATCAGCAAATTAGCCAGAGTGGTGGAAGCTTATGCCCGGCGTTTCCAGGTTCAGGAAAAAATGACAGCCCAGATTGCCAATTGCATCAATGATGTTTTGAAACCCAAAGGTGTCGGAGTGGTTATAGTTGCCCGACATGCCTGTATGACTACAAGAGGTATTCGAAAAAGTAATGTTGATATGGTAACCAGCACCATGTTGGGTGGATTTAGAAAAAGTGAAGCAACCCGAATAGAGTTTATGAATACTATCGGTAATTTAATGCTTGACTAGGATTATTTATGGAACACGAGATTTCATCTTTTGAAGATTTTAAGGCCCTTGAAGGTCACGAAGTGGGGGTTTCTGATTGGTTTGAGGTAACCCAACAGCAGATTGATCGCTTTGCGGACTTAACTGGTGATTTTCAGTGGATTCATGTTGATGTGGAACGTGCTAAAAGAGATCTTCCTGGTGGTAAAACCATTGCACACGGTTATTTAGTATT
>CAXGBD010000076.1:0-5759 GCA_964008355.1 uncultured Gammaproteobacteria bacterium
AATCGGCGAACCTGGGACGCAACTAACTATGAGAACATTTCATATTGGTGGAGCAGCTTCAAGTTCTGCTGCAGCAAATAGTATAGATGTAAAAACTGATGGAAAAGTCCATCTCCACAATCTAAAGACAATCAGTAATACGGATAAGAATTTGGTTGCCATTAGTCGATCTGGTGAAATATCCATAACTGATAATCATGGTAAAGAAAAAGAACGTCATAAGATTCCTTATGGTGCGGTTATCACTGTAAGAGAAGGTAGAAAAGTAAAAAGTGGACAAGTAATCTCTACTTGGGATCCTCATACTCACCCTATTATTGCGGAAGCAGCTGGTGTAATTAAATTTGAAAATTTTATCGATGGTGTAACCGTCACAGAACAAATTGACGAAATGACAGGAATTGACAGCATCATAATTATGGATTCAAAAAAACAATTTGGAACAAGTAAAATCTTGAGACCAGGAGCTAAATTAGAAAAAGCAAATGGAAAACCAGTATTGTTCAGTGGAACAGAAACACCAATGACATACGCATTCCCACCCGGTGCAATTATGGGAGTTAAAGATGGTGCAAAAATTCATTCAGGAGATGTTATTGCAAGAATACCTTTAGAAACATCAAAAACAAGCGACATAACAGGTGGATTGCCGAGAGTCGCTGATTTATTTGAAGCTAGAAAGCCAAAAGGTGCTGCAATACTCGCAAAATATACCGGTATAACCAGTTTTGGTAAAGAAACTAAAGGAAAAGTTAGACTAGTTATTACCGATGAAGATGGCAATTCGCATGAAGAACTAATCCTTAAATCTAGAAGATTAAATATTTTTGAGGGCGAAACGATAGCGAAGGGTGAGGTAATTGCAGATGGTGAAGTGAGTTTGCATGACATAATTGAAGTTCAAGGGATACAAGAACTATCAGAATATTTAGTAAAAGAAGTTCAAGACGTTTATAGACTTCAAGGTGTTCCTATTAATGATAAGCATATAGAAGTGATTATCAGGCAAATGATGAGAACAGTTGAAGTTGATAATCCTGGAGATACTCAATTGTTGGTCAATGAACAAATAAATAAATCTGATCTGTTGGAAATTAATGAAAAAATGATCGCTGAAGATCTAAAACCGGCAAGTTTTAAACCTATACTCATGGGTATTACTAAGGCAGCGTTGGCAACTACATCCTTTATATCAGCTGCATCATTCCAAGAAACGACAAGAGTTCTGACAGAAGCTGCTGTAAAAGGAAGTAAAGATAAATTAAGAGGGCTCAAAGAGAACGTTGTAGTAGGTAGATTGGTTCCTGCTGGAACTGGTTTCAAGTCAGAAATTGATAAAGCATCACTGGCTGAAGAAGAATTTTCTAAGGGTTTGCGAGACCTGGATACACCTACTGATCATAAGGATGATCAAGATCTAAATCAAACAAAAGCACAATAATTGGATTAAATGACTTGACACCTTTTTATAGACCAGAATAGAATCCAAAACGAATTATATAGATATCAAGAAATTATGACTACAATCAATCAACTTGTAAGAAAACCTAGGAAGAGTAAGACCTATAAGAATAATGTGCCTGCTTTAGAAGGCAAACCTCAAAAACGAGGCGTATGTACGCGTGTTTATACCACGACTCCGAAAAAACCAAATTCTGCATTACGAAAAGTTGCCAGAGTCAGATTAACTAACGGCTATGAAGTTACAAGTTATATCGGTGGTGAAGGGCATAACCTTCAAGAACACTCTATTGTTTTAATCAGAGGTGGGAGAGTTAAAGACTTACCTGGCGTTCGATATCATACCATCAGAGGTACTTTGGATTGCTCAGGAGTGGGTGACAGGAAACAAGGCAGGTCTAAGTACGGCACAAAAAAACCAAAGAATTAATTCATCATGTCTAGAAGAACAAGAAGCTCCAAAAGGGAAATTCTACCAGATCCTAAATATTCCAGCAGTCTGTTAGCAAAATTTATCAATATTGTGATGATAGACGGAAAGAAATCTGTTGCAGAAAGAATTGTGTATGATGCGTTAGAAACACTAATCGAGAAATTAGGAGAACCACCCGAACGAGCTCCAGATTTATTTGCTGAAGTATTGGATAATATTAAACCTGTCGTTGAAGTCCGATCAAGACGAGTTGGTGGTGCGACTTATCAAATACCAGTTGAAGTTAGACAAGATAGAAGAGAGGCTTTAGCTATGCGGTGGCTAATGGAAGCTGCTCGTTCTAGAAATGAAAATAACATGAAATCAAAACTAGCTAATGAGCTATTAGACGCTTCCAAAAATCGTGGAAATGCGATTAAAAAGAAAGAAGAAACCCATAGAATGGCAGAAGCAAATAAAGCATTTTCTCACTACCGTTGGTAGTCATCAAAAGCACTGGACAACTACTGTGGCAAGAAATACCCCCATTGATAGATATAGAAATATTGGCATTATGGCACATATTGATGCTGGTAAAACAACCACTACAGAAAGGGTATTATTCTATACAGGTATTTCTCATAAAATAGGCGAAGTGCATGACGGGAATGCTGTTATGGACTGGATGGAGCAAGAACAAGAAAGGGGAATTACCATCACATCAGCCGCAACTACTTGTTTTTGGCAAGGCATGGATAAACAATTTGATCAGCATAGAATCAACATCATAGATACTCCTGGTCATGTCGACTTTACAATTGAAGTTGAGAGGTCACTAAGAGTCTTGGATAGTGCAGTTGCAGTTTTTTGTGCAGTAGGAGGAGTGGAGCCACAGTCAGAAACAGTTTGGAGGCAAGCGAATAAATATTCCGTTCCAAGACTAGCATTTATTAATAAGATGGATAGAGCAGGTGCTGATTTCTTGAGAGTTGTTGAGCAAATTGAACAAAGATTAAGAGCTCATCCGATACCTATTCAGCTACCAATTGGTTCAGAAGATAGTTTTTCTGGTGTTGTTGATTTAATTAGAATGAAAGCGATTATTTGGAATGATGAAGATCTTGGAGTGACTTATTCTGAGGAAGAAATTCCGGAAAACATGATGGAAGCATGCAAGCAATGGCATGAGAAAATACTAGAGTCAGCTGCAGAAACTTCGGAGAAATTACTTGAACACTATTTAGAAACAGGAACTTTGGATTCTAAACAAATCATCAGCGGTCTGAGAGCAAGAACATTAAATGGGGAAATTGTTCCAGTAATTTGTGGTTCCGCTTTTAAAAATAAAGGTGTGCAAGCAATGCTAGATGCTATTATTCATTTTTTACCCTCTCCAATCGATAAACCACCAATTTATGGAATTTTAGAAGATGGCACAGAGGGATTAAGAAAGGCTGATGATGACGAGAACTTTTCAGCACTAGCTTTTAAAATAGCTAATGATCCTTATGTTGGGAATCTGACATTTTTTAGAGTTTATTCAGGAGTTCTTAATTCTGGAGATACCATATACAACTCATTAAGACATCAAAAAGAAAGGGTAGGAAGAATTCTTCAAATGCACTCAAATTCAAGAGAAGAAATTAAGGAAGTCAGAGCAGGAGACATAGCTGCTGCCGTTGGATTAAAAAATGTTACAACAGGAGATACATTAGCCGATTTGAAAAATATTATTACTTTAGAGAAGATGGAGTTTCCAGAGCCTGTGATCTCAGTTGCTGTTGAACCAAAATCCACAGAAGATGAATCTAAAATGGGCATTGGTCTTCAGAAATTATCTAAAGAGGATCCTTCATTTCAAGTTAAAACAGATGAAGAATCAGGGCAGACAATTATTTCTGGAATGGGAGAATTACATCTTGATATTATTGTTGATAGACTTTCTAGAGAATTCAACGTGGAAGCAAATGTGGGAAAACCACAGGTTGCATATAGAGAGACAATAAAAAAACTGGTTGAACAGGAAGCAAAATTTGTTCGTCAGACGGGTGGTCGAGGACAATATGGGCATGTCTATCTTAGAATAGAGCCCCAGGAGCCTGGAACAGGTTATGAATTTGTAAATGCAATAAAAGGCGGGGCCATCCCAAAGGAGTTCATACCTGCTGTGGATAAAGGTATTCAAGGCCAAATGGCAAATGGTGTGATTACCGGATTTCCTGTAGTAGATGTAAAAGCAACTCTTTATGATGGATCCTTTCATGATGTTGATTCAAGTGAAGTAGCTTTTAGGGTTGCCGGTTCAATGGCTTTTAAAGAAGGTGCATTGAAGGCAAATCCTGTACTATTAGAGCCTGTAATGAAGATTGAAGTTGTTACACCTGATGATTATATGGGTGATGTTAATGGAGATTTAAATAGGAGAAGAGGTATTCTGCAAGGTTTGGATGATTCACCTTCTGGAAAAATTATAAGGGCTGAAGTCCCGCTTGCTGAAATGTTTGGTTATGCAACTGATTTAAGATCCATGACACAAGGTAGAGCAACTTTTACAATGGAATTTGAAAAATATAGTGAAGCACCAAAGAAACGAGCTGAAGCACTATCAGTAACAGGAAATTAATTATGGCAGATAATCAATCAATTAGAATTAGATTAAAATCGTTTGATCATAAACTTATAGATACATCAACCGAGGAAATAGTTGAAACTGCCAAAAGGACAGGCTCAACGGTATCGGGACCTATACCACTTCCCACCTCTAGGGAAAGATTTACATTGCTTACATCACCTCATGTGAATAAAGATGCCAGAGATCAGTACGAGTTGACGACACATAAGCGAGTCATGGATATAATCAATCCAAGCGATAAGACTGTAGATGCTCTTATGAAGCTTGAATTACCTGCAGGTGTAGATGTTCAAATAAAATTGAACTGATATTAAAAATTGATATAATTCCCGAACGCTTTTAGCCTGATAAATGGATGTGATTTATAGGCTATTTTTGCAGGGTTATGGCTGCAATATTTGGATGATTTATTTGCTTGTTTCTTAATTTATTTTTTTTAATAAAAAAGCATAAAGAACAACAACTTAAGTTTGAGTATAAAATCTATTTTTTGAATGGAAATTAGAAGTTTAAAAAACATTAATAATTTTTTTGAGAATCAAAATGATTGGTATGATTGGAAAAAAATGCGGAATGACACGAGTTTTTTCAGACGATGGACAGTCTGTACCTGTTACTATTATCCAAGCGAACCCCAATCGAATAAATCGTATTAAATCATCAGAAACTGATGGTTACAAAGCAATTCAGGTAACAACTGGCCATGCTAAATCTAAAATAACTAAGCCCACTAAGGGTCAATACGTCAAAAATAATATTAATCCAGGAACTAAGCTTCATGAGTTTAAACTCAATAATGATGAAGCAGAGCAAGTTGAATCAGGTAAAGAGATTACAGTTAGCTACTTTAAAAAAGGAGAACTTGTTGATGTTGTCGGCAAAACAATAGGTAAGGGATTTGCAGGTGTAATAAAAAGACACAATTTTAGTATGCAAGATGCTACACACGGTAATTCTTTATCACATAGAGCACCTGGATCTATCGGCCAAAATCAAACTCCTGGAAGAGTATTTAAAGGTAAAAAAATGGCAGGGCATATGGGTAATGTTAGAAAAACAACACAGAATCTTGAAGTAGTAGAAATTGATGAAGATAGAAATTTACTATTTATTAAAGGTTCCATAGCTGGACATGTAAATTCTGATGTTATTATTATGCCAGCGATTAAATCTAAACAAGATGATAGGAGAATATTCCCAGAAACCCAAGACACCCAAGAGGCCGAAGTAGAAACCCAAGACACCCAAGAGGCC
>CAXGBD010000077.1:0-5708 GCA_964008355.1 uncultured Gammaproteobacteria bacterium
CGGAGCGAGCCAAATCGGGTTCAAGTTCACGATCCTCGGCAAGACAGTTGTCTACTTACAGACGGTTTTACAACTATCTTGCTCAACAAGAAATCATTGTTCACAATCCAACCTTAAAAATTTCAATGCCAAAAATAGGCAGACCATTGCCCAAAATAATCTCTGAAGAAGATGTGGTAAAACTCATTAAAGCACCTATAGCTAAGAAACCTTTGGGGTGTAGGGATAGAACCATGCTTGAACTACTCTATGCTACGGGACTGAGGGTTTCAGAATTGGTTCAATTGAAACAGACTCAAATAAATCTCAATCAAGGCTTTATAAGGGTTGTTGGAAAAGGTAATAAAGAAAGGTTGGTGCCATTTGGAGGCTTTGCAGAAAGATGGCTCAGACGTTATCTCAAGGGCCCCATTCATGAAATTCTCGGAGAGCGAAGAACAGACTATCTTTTCCCAACGAAAACCTCTGAATGTATTTCTAGGCAAGCTTTTTGGCAATTGATTAAGAAATATGCAAAAAAATCTGGTTTAACATCGGATTTGTCTCCACATACTTTGAGACACGCTTTTGCGACACATCTCATCAATCATGATGCAGATTTGAGAGTGGTACAAATGTTGCTGGGACACAGTGATTTATCAACCACACAAATCTATACGCATATTGCGCAACAAAGACTTAAAGATCTGCATGAAAAACATCATCCTCGGGGTTGATTTTTTTGTACACTAGAGCTTATGAAAGAGATTCTTATAAAAACAGTTATAACTTGTATTCTGTTATTCAGTAACGTCCTATTGTCCCAAGATGGAATTGACATCAAAGATTCTGAAGCTTCTCAAACTAATGAATTTGAAGAGTATAAAAAACAAGTTATCGCCTCATTATTTGGTGCGCTTGATGAGCAACAAATGGTCATTTTTTCACCAGAAAGATTTCAACACACTGTTACAGTTTTTACCGATATTGATTGTGGATTTTGTAGGAAATTCCATAATGAAATTGATCAAGTTATGGAACAGGGTATTCGTATTCGTTATCTTTTTTTTCCAAGAACTGGTCCCTTTAGCGAGAGTTGGGAGAAAGCAGAACAAGTTTGGTGTAGCCAAGATCAACACAGGGCTATGACTAAAGCAAAAAAAGGTCAAAATCTAACAGTTAGAGTTTGCCCTAATACTCCGGTAGAAAAACACTTTAATATCGGCCAACTATTACAAGTTCAGGGTACCCCAACAATTATCTCTGATAAAGGCGAGATCATTGTAGGTTATTTACCAGCAGAGGCTTTGAAGGCAAGACTAGAATCCAACCTTTAATTTATTTCTCAAGATATTTGAGTTTATCTTTCACATCCCGCCAATCGTCTGCATCATCAGGTGGAATTGGGGCTTCAGAAATGACCGGCCAGATTTGAGATAATTCTTTGTTTAATTCCAAGAATTTTTCTTGCCCCTCTGGGATTTCATCATCGGCAAAAATTGCATCAACAGGACATTCTGGTTCACACAGGGCACAGTCTATGCATTCATCCGGGTCTATAACCAACATATTGGGACCTTCATGAAAACAGTCAACAGGACAAACTTCTACGCAATCACCTAATTTACAATTAATGCATTGTTCACCAACTACCCAAGTCATAATAATCTCCAGATTTAAAAAATTTTAAAAATCATGCCACAAACATTGAATCATTTAAAGTGGATTACTCATCTGATAGTTTCATAGATGGGAATACTATCATTGCTCGCTTTATTGATCTGTGCTTTGAGTGCAATTTTTACTGTCTTAAATGCAATTTCTTCCCAAGGTATTTCAGTCAGCTTAAACAATTTTACATCCAAAGATTCTCTACCTGGACCAAAATCTAAATTATCAAGATGGGCTCTGAAGAACACATGAACTTGCTCTGCATAAACAACGTCTACAATTGCAATGATCTCTCCAAGATTTGGCGTGATTAACGCTTCTTCTTCTGTTTCTCTTATAGCACCATCTGAAATACTTTCTCCATTTTCAAGAAATCCCGCAGGCAGGGTCCAGTAATTTTTCCTTGGTTCTATGGCCCGAAGACATAAAAGTACTTGGTCTTCATGAACCGGAATAGAGCCAACAACTAGCCTAGGATTTTGGTAGTGAATAAAGCCACATTGGCTGCAAATAAATCTTGGCCTATCATCATCTTGGGGTATTTCAAGCTTAGTTTCGCCACCACATTGTGAACAATATTTCATCATATATTTCTACCAATAACTGCCGGGAGAGAGACTCGAACTCTCACGGGTTTAACCCCACCGGATTTTGAGTCCGGCGCGTCTACCAATTCCGCCATCCCGGCTTAATATTAGAAAGAGAATACCTTGGCAAAAATTTACAGTCCACAGTCTTTCTAAATTTTTTAATCGATATTATTTTCTAATCGAATAATTCAGTAGAATACTCAAAATGAAACTCACAGATTATAATTTTGATCTTCCTGAAGAACTGATTGCTCAGCAACCAAATATAAAAAGAATTTCTAGCAGGTTGCTTCATGTTAAAGGTTATGTAGTCAAGGATAGAGTTTTTTCTGAGCTCCCGGAATTACTCAAAAAAAATGACTTGTTGATTGTAAATAACACCAAAGTCATGTCTTCTCGCTTATTTGGAAAAAAAATAACCGGTGGCAAGGTAGAAATCTTAATTGAAAGAATTTTAGATACTACTATGGCCTTGATTCAAACAAAGTCCAGTAAACGTCCACTGCTCGGAGATATCATCCTTTTAGACAACGAAGTTTCAATAGAAATTATAGGGATTGAACAAGATTTTCTTAGGGGAAAATTTTCAGAAGATATCAATTGTGTTCTTGATGAAATCGGACATGTTCCGCTGCCACCTTATATCAGTAGGCTACCCAATATAAATGATAAAAAGAGATACCAAACGGTCTATGCAACAAAATCAGGAGCTGTAGCCGCACCCACTGCTGGACTGCACTTTAGTAAAAGTCTGCTCAATGCAATCCAGAACAAAGGAATTCGTATTGGTACAATTACCCTTCACGTTGGCAGTGGCACGTTTATGCCATTACGTGCAGAACAACTTAAAACTAAGAAGTTGCATAGAGAACAAACTGTCGTAGGGGAAGATCTTTGTCGGGAAATAGAACACACATTATCTATTGGTGGAAGAATTATTGCTGTGGGCACAACGGTGACTCGTGCTCTGGAGACAGCGGCTTTATCCGGCAGGATCAAACCTTTTGCTGGAGAGACAGACATCTTCATCTATCCAGGATTTCAATTTAGAATTGTGGATGCAATGATTACTAATTTTCATTTACCTAAATCGTCTTTGATCATACTAGTTTCCGCATTTATCGGAAGAGAAGAAGTATTAAAAGCATATCAACATGCCGTCAATCAGCACTATCAATTTTATAGCTATGGTGATGCAATGTTTCTAGAAAGATCCAATTCTAAGAGGTGTAAATGAATTTCGAGATTTTATATCAAGATTCAATGGCTCGATGTGGTCAGTTGTCTTTCTTAAGAGGGGAAATTCACACCCCTGTTTTCATGCCAGTTGGTACATATGGCACTGTCAAGGCAATGACACCAGACGAATTATTGAGTTTAGGTGCAGAGATTATTTTAGGAAACACCTATCATTTAATGATTAGACCTGGAGAGGAAGTGATTGCATTGCATAACGGTTTACATAAATTCATGGGATGGGAGAAACCCATATTGTCTGATTCTGGCGGCTTTCAAATCTGGAGTCTTTCAAAAAAAACCAAAGTCCATGACGATTTTGTAGAATTTGATTCTCCCATCAATGGGGATATCATTCGATTAACGCCTGAAAAAGCAATGAAAGTTCAAAGTATTCTTGGCAGTGATATTCAAATGATTCTTGATGAATGTACTCATTATCCAGCAAATAAAATCGATGCTCAGTCTTCAATGTTGCGTTCTGCACAATGGGCGAAAACCAGTTTTGATGCGTTTGAAAAGTATAAAAAAAATGATGACACTGCAATTTTTGGAATCATTCAGGGGGGCATGTATCCTGACTTAAGGGAAGATAGTTTGGATAAAATGGTTGAAATTGACTTTGATGGTTTGGCCATCGGGGGATTATCCGTTGGGGAAACAGAACAGGAAAGAAGAGATGTTTTGGCATCATTGGTTCCAAAAATGCCTAAACATCTTCCTAGATATTTGATGGGTCTTGGCACTCCTATTGATATCGTCAAAGCCGTATCTGTAGGCATAGATATGTTTGATTGTGTTATTCCCACACGGCATGCACGTAACGGTCAAATTTATACTTCACAGGGTCTTTTGAGAATTAAGAATGCTCAATATCAGAAAGATACTCGTCCCCTGGATGCTAATTGCTCTTGTTATACATGTCAGAATTACTCGCGTTCATACATTCGACATCTGGCAAATTGCAATGAAATACTGGGTTCGCGGCTTGCAACAACACATAATTTGTTTTTTTATCTCGACTTAATGAGGCAAATACGAGATTCTATCCAAAAAAATGAGTTTAAAAAATTTGCAGAAGCTTTCATTCAAGGTTATCAGCAGTAATTGTTTATGTGTCATAATTGCACAATTATTTTTTACGAAGGAGCAGTATGAATATTTTTATTGAAAACGCTTGGGCCCAGTCTGGTGAATCTGGAGGAGATCCGTTATTGGGATTTTTGCCCTTGATTATTATTTTCGTGGTGTTCTATTTCTTACTGATCAGACCACAGTCAAAAAAGACGAAAGAACACAAAGAGATGATTGCAAGCTTGGTTGTTGGCAACGAAGTAATAACCGCAGGAGGCATACTTGGAAAAATTATTGAAATCAATGAGCAATATGTTCATTTGGAAATTTCTAAGGGGGTGACAGTAAAAGTACAACGTCACACGGTTGGAACTTTGATGCCCAAAGGCACCATCAAAAAAGGATAAAAAAGGATACGAGTTCTATGAACCAATACCCATTATGGAAAAATCTAATGGTCTTAGCGGTCCTGATCCTAGGGATTTGGTTTGCACTGCCAAATTTTTATGGGGAAGACCCAGCGATCGTAATTTCCAAAGAAAACGGACAGGTTTTCAGTGCATCAGAAGTAGGGGAGATCGAAGAATATTTGCAAGAACAAAGTAGTCGTTATACATCAATCAATCAAAAATCTAACCAGATCCTGATTCGCTTTGATCAGGTTGAGGAACAATTGTTTGCGAGTGAAACCATGAGGCCCTACTTAGGCAGAACTGCAACAGTTGCCCTCTCATTTGCGCCTCGAACACCGAATTGGATCAATGCTGTCGGGCTCCAACCCATGAGTTTAGGTCTTGATCTTAGAGGAGGCGTTCATTTCAAATTCCAAGTTGATTTGGGTGCAGCGATTGAGCAACGTTTGAATCAATATATCGCAGACATTAACAAAGCTTTAATTGATAAGAGAATAAGAAGGAGCGTGACTAAACAAGGCAATGTCATCAATATTGAATTTTCAGAAAATAATGATTTATCAGTTGCAAGAACATTGATCAGGGAAATTGACCCCTTACTACAAATTACGAAAGTAACAGATACCATTCTTCAAGTTCAAATGACTGAGGATCAATTGAAGGAAAGGCGTGATTTTGCTATCCAGCAGAATATTTTAACCATGAGAAACAGAGTGAATGAGTTGGGAGTCGCAGAACCCATTGT
>CAXGBD010000078.1:0-5646 GCA_964008355.1 uncultured Gammaproteobacteria bacterium
ACCATTGATTTTAGAGATTTCTCTAGATTTGAGTAGTAATTTTCTTGTTCTTGTAGCATCTTTTTCGTCATCAACAGATACGTTTGGAAGAGGAGAAATATGTGATCCTATCAACCATATCTCTCCATTCTTTACTAAGGCATAACTTTCTTTAATATTACCTCTATTAGATCTTAGACTTTTAACTTCCCAACCTTTTAGGGAAATGCCGGCCTCAATCTTTTCCTCAATGAAGAAATTAAAATTAGCTTTCTTGTTTTCTACAATTATTCTTGTCATTTTTATAGTTATTCAATTAAGATTATTTTGCATCCTTAATTATAACTATATCTTCTTATGACTAACACAGACTCAACAATACTTCGTCAATCACTTCACGGACAATGGTCATCGAGGATTGTATTCATTTTAGCTGTGAGTGGCTCAGCAGTGGGTTTAGGTAATATTTGGAGATTTCCATACATGGCAGGCATTAATGGTGGCGGCGCTTATGTATTGATCTATCTGTTGTGTATATTCGCAATAGGCCTACCTATTATGATTTCAGAAATATTGCTAGGAAGAAGAGGCAGACGAAATCCGATGACCTCGATGGAACTGCTAGGTTTAGAAGAAACAGGGATAAAGTCATGGAAATACGCCGGAGTGATTGGTTTACTAGCAGGCTTTTTGATTCTGTCCTATTACAGTGTGATTGCTGGTTGGACGCTGAATTATTTTATATTAACAGCACAAGGTGTGTTTGATGGAATAGGACCCAGTGGTGTTGATGAAATTTTTAACGCCTTAACTTTATCAATTAAAACTCAAGTTATATTTCATACAATTTTTATGGTCTTAACGATCTTAATTATCGCTAAGGGTATAAAAGCTGGTCTTGAACGGGCAGTGACAATCATGATGCCTGCACTTTTTCTTATTATGCTGGTTCTAATAATTTATGCCATCACTCAAGGTAATTTCTTAGAAGGCTTGAGTTTCATGTTCAGGCCAGATTTTACAAAACTTGATGGTTCAAGTTTACTTTCGGCTATGGGGCAAGCTTTTTTTACTTTAAGTCTTGGTATGGGTTGTGTTTTCACTTACGGAGCTTATCTACCCAAAGAAGAGTCAATCTTTAAATCGACCATCGCTATTATTTTTTGTGATACCTTAATTGCATTATTGGCTGGTATGATTATTTTTCCAATTGTATTTTCTTACGGTCTAGAACCAGCTGAAGGTCCGGGCTTGATATTTAAAACATTACCACTTGCATTCGGTCAAATATCAGGAGGAGCTTTGTTTGGCTCACTATTTTTTATTTTACTTGGTTTTGCAGCTCTGACATCTGCCATTAGTTTACTTGAGCCTTCTGTCGTCTGGATGATTGAACAAAAAAATGTTTCTAGGAAAGTATCCGCTATCACCATAGGTATAGGGATTTGGGCTTTGGGTCTATTGACGGTTTTGTCTTTTAATGAATTATCAGATTTTACTTTTTGGAAAGGCACAGTGTTTGATAATTTTGAACACCTAGCCAGTAATATTTTATTGCCTACCAGCGGTTTGCTTTTTACAGTTTTTGCAAGTTGGTTTATGTCTAAAAAATCATCCTCAGAAGAGCTAGAAGGGGAACATTCATGGCAATATAAGTTTTGGAGATTTCTGGCAAGATACATAGCCCCAATTGCGGTGTTTATAATTTTCCTTAATGTAATTGGGATCTTCTAAAATTTGAAAACAATCCAACGTTCAATCGAGATACAAGCCGCACATCACAACATTTATAATATTGTTGCTGATATTGAACAATATCCTATTTTTTTACCCTGGTGTGAATCATCAGAGATTATCCAGAATCATAGCAATATTGTTATTGCAAAACTAAGTTTGAATTTATTTGGGTTTCGTACATCTATTACAACTGAAAATCAAATGCAGAAACCGGAAAATATTAAAATGACCCTAAAGTCAGGACCGTTCAGAAAATTTAATGCCAGTTGGTTGTTTGAGCCAAAATCAGCATCAACAACTCAAGTAACATACACTATGAATTATCAACTGATTAATCCGTTAGTAGAAAAAATAATTGAGAAAAATATTGATTTATTTATAGATCAATTGATGAGGTCTTTTACTAATCAATACAATCAAGAAATAACTAACCAGGATTAGTTATGACATCTTTCTCAATTTTTATCACTTTATTGTTTTCAAAATAAACAATTAGCCAGTATCTTTGTGTTTTATTGTTATCGCCAGGTTGGAAATAATAAATATAATCCCAGCGATCCTCTTTAAAAGGTGACCCCACTACTGGACCACCTAGAAGATATTTGATCTGACTTTTTGTCATTCCAACCTCAGCACGATCTAAATTTTCAAGATTCAATAAATTTCCTTGCTGAACATCCATTTGATAAACACAGCCGGATAAAAAAAAGTATAAACAAAATACAATTTTTACTTTCATTATTTGATTCCTATCTTATCGTTAACCTATAGAAGTTCGCTTATCTTGTCCCCAATAAAGTTTTGTCCTAAGAACATCGAAGTAGTCATAATTTTCAGGGTGTATTAATTTGATAAAAGTTGAAGAAGCTCTAATCGATAATATATCCTCTGATGACAATTCTGTAAAATCATCTCCATCTAAATCTATTGCTGCAGTTTCATCATCATTTAAGTCAACAGTGACATTGATTTCAGAATGAGCCGGAATAACCAAAGGTCTGTCGTTTAGCGAATGAGGACAAATTGGAACTAAAACAAAGGCCTCAATATCCGGTTTTAGTATTGGTCCACCACAACTAAGGGCATAGGCTGTTGAACCCGTTGGTGTGGCAACAACAAAGCCATCTCCTTCATGGGTATTGATATAATTATTATCTATAGACGTTTTAATACGTATCATTCTTCCTGTCTCTATTCTTTTAATGGCTATATCATTTAATGCATAGCCAGAAAAACAATCTTTATCTTTTCCATTGACTCTGATTTCAATTAATAATCGCTTCTCCTCTTTATAAACGCCATTGATAATTTTAATCAATGTTTCTCCAGCTTGATCAGGATTAATATCAGTTAAAAACCCCAATCTGCCTCTGTTTATTCCGGTGATGGGAATCTTATATTGATGGGCAAGCTTTGCTGACTTCAACATCGTTCCATCACCACCGATTGAGACAATTAGGTCATTATTCGGTAAGTCTTCTTTTTTAATTTCTTGTGCTTTATTTGATATCTCAGTAGAAGAAGAATCTCCATCCAATTTGAAGTCATAAAATCCTATCTGCAGTTCTTGATGATTCAATTCATCAAGAATGATATTCAACGCTTCCATTGAGTTATTATCATGGGAATTTGCTGCGAATATTATGTTTTTAAAGGTTGTCATTGTATTTAGGTCTTGACTAGTTATTCTATATTGGAAATGATAACAGAATGTAATTTTGTAGTTTCTAATTCGGCAAATTATTTATTTGAAATAATATATCAAGGAAATGAAAGAATATAATGTAGACAGTAGCCCATCACTTAGGGCTAAATTAATATTATCAGCTATTGTAGACAAATATGTCCAAGATGGCACCCCAGTTGGATCAAAGAGTTTATCTCTGACTGATTCTATCGATCTAAGTCCAGCAACCATTCGGCATGTCATGTCTGATCTCGAAGAATTGGGATTTATCGTTTCACCACACACATCCTCAGGGAGAATTCCAACCCCCAAAGGATACCGTTTTTTTATCGATAGCCTGCTTAAATTACAACCTGTTGAACAAAATGAGATTCAAACTATCAAAGCAAGAGTTGAATTAAGTAAAAACAGTGGCCGGGAGCTGGCAAAAAGCGTTTCCAGTACTTTGTCAGCAATAACAAAACTAGCAGGAATCGTTACTATTCCAAAACAGTCAGTAACAAGATTGAAAGAAATGGATTTTATTCCATTATCTGATAAGAAAATACTTGCAATCATTGTCACTAATGAAGCAGAGGTGGAGAACCGTATTTTAGAAATGAATAAGGTTTATTCCAGAGAAGAACTCAATCGGGCAGCTAATTATCTAAACACTAACTTTAGGGGTCGGAGTTTAGTCTATATTAAAAAACAATTGATCGAAGAATTACGAACAACAAAAGAGTCGGTAACAGCGATGATGACCGATTTAATAAACATTGCCGATCAGGTTTTAGACATCAAAACATCTGAAGAGTATATTGTTGCTGGTCAAAGAAGACTGATGGATTTCCAAGAACTTTCAGATGTTGCAGAATTACGAAAACTTTTTGATGCTTTCAGAGAAAAACATGAATTACTGGCCCTGCTGGATAAAAGTATGGCCACTACTGGTATTCAAATATTTATTGGTGAAGAATCAGGATATCAAATGTTTGATAACTGCACTGTCATTACCTCACCTTATACTACTGAAGACGGAGCCATAGGGGTTTTAGGTGTGATAGGCCCGACCAGAATTTCTTATCAAAAAGTTATACCAATTGTTGATGTCACTGCAAAACTTTTAAACCAACCATTGAATCTTGAAAATTAACCCCTAGATACTTCTTTGTTAGAAAAATTAATTGGGTAAATCAATGGAAGATGACAACAACTCTGATGCTTCAGTTTCGTCTGAGGACCAGAAAAAAAAGCAAACAGAAAAACAACAAGAGTCAGAATCTATCTTGACGCATACAGAAGAGCTTGAGAAAGAAAAACAAAAAGCCTCTGAGAATTATGATCAGATGCTTCGCCTGCAAGCAGAAATTGAGAACGTTCGGAAAAGGACCCTCAAGGACATTGAGAGTGCTAGTAGGGGTTCAATTGAGAGAGTTATTATAGAATTACTCCCTGTGTTAGATAGTTTTGATTTAGGCTTGAGTTTGAAAACGGAAACCATTGAGCAATATAAAATATTCAAAGAAGGGCAGGTGGCTACCCTGAAACTGATAACAAGTTTACTTAAAAAACTTTCTATTGAAATTATTGATCCTGTTGAAATGAAATATGATCCAGAGTTGCACGAGGTCATTAGTCTCCAAGAGGATCATTCGATCCAGCCAGGCTATATTATTCAGGTGGTGCAAAAAGGTTATCGTCTCGGGGATAGATTATTAAGACCAGCCAGGGTTATTGTTTCAGCTCAAGAACAAGAAAATAAATCTTCCACTTGAAAATTTCTCAACTACCCTTACATTTTGTTGAGGCTTAACTTTATTTGGAGAAAAAAAAATGGCAAAAGTGATTGGAATTGACTTAGGGACAACTAATTCTTGTGTTGCTGTTATTGACGGTGACCAAGCTAAAGTTATTGAAAATAGTGAAGGTGATAGAACAACACCTTCAGTTGTTGCTTTTTCAAAAGAAGAAGAAAGAACATTGGTAGGGCAATCTGCTAAAAGACAGGCAGTTAGCAATCCTGAAAATACTATATCTGCTATCAAGAGATTGATTGGTAGAAAGTTTGATGACAAAGTGGTGAAGAAAGATTTAGATAAAGTATCTTATAAAATCATCAAAGCCAAAAATGAAGATGCTTGGGTGATGGCAAATGGTAAAGAAACAGCACCACAAGCTATTTCTGCTGAAATTCTCAGAAAAATGAAAGAAACTGCTGAAGCTTATTTAGGAGAGAAAGTCAGTGAGGCCGTTATTACAGT
>CAXGBD010000079.1:0-5471 GCA_964008355.1 uncultured Gammaproteobacteria bacterium
AACCGAAGAGGGTTTTCTCCAGCAACAGTTTGTGTGGAGTGTGGGCATATTGAAGAATGTCCACGTTGCGACACCAGTCTAGTTTTACACAAAAAAAATCAACGTTTATTATGCCACCACTGTGGATACAACAACCCCTGGAAAAGCTTATGTAATAAATGTGAGTCGTCTTCAATTCCCTTAGGCCAAGGTACGGAACAAATTGAACTGTTATTAAAGGACAAATTTCCAACCATGAAGATTATAAGAATTGACAGGGATACTGTAAAAACAAAAAAACAAAGGGATCTTTTGTTCAAAGAAGCACAATCTGGAAGAGCACAAATCGTATTAGGCACTCAAATGTTAACCAAAGGTCATGATTTTCCAAAATTATCGATGGTTGCAATTATCAATGCAGATCAAGGGTTGTTCGGAAGCGACTTTAGAAGCAGTGAGCGGTTTGCTCAAACATTTATTCAAGTTGCCGGCAGAGCCGGCAGGAGGGAGGCCGTGGGAGAGGTTTTTCTACAAACATTTAACCCAAATAATCCTTTATTAAAAAAAATCATAACCCAAGACTATAACTCACTTTTTTCTGAAGCTTTAATAGCAAGAAAAGACCCTCAATGGCCTCCTTATAGTCACCTTGCTTTAATTCACGCCCAGGCAACAAAAAAAAATTTAGTGTTTCGCTTTCTCAATCTTCTTGAAAAGCAAGGTTCAGCTATCAATAAGGGTAAAACGGTCATTTTAGGACCTGTTTCCTCTCCAATTGAAAAAAGAGCAGGACACTATAGAGGTCAATTATTACTACTCAATCAAAATAGAAAAGAATTACATAAATTTCTTGATAAGGTTTGTTTAATAATCACTAATACTAAACAAACAAGAAATATCAGATGGTCTATCGATGTAGACCCTATTGACCTAACATAACTAAAGGAGTTATGTAAAATATAGTGACCACTTGTAAATTATTTTGAAAAAAGAACTTGAAAATTTAGTCCATGAATCCATTCAGTCTTCTAAAATACTGGAAACAGCAGAATTAGGCGCGGTTAGGGTTGAAATAACCCGAACAAAAAACCCCAACCATGGTGAATATTCATGCAATGTCGCTTTACAGCTGGCAAAAATGTTAGCTCTGAACCCATCAAAAATTGCCGATGAAATTGTAAAAAACATAAAAAAAACAGGGGGCATAAAAAAAACTGAGGTTGCGCCTCCAGGTTTTATTAATTTTTTTCTTAATGAAAGCAAAAAAAATGAAGTAATAAGAACCATTTTAGAGCACCAAGGAGACTTCGGCTCTGCAAGAAATACACACAAAAATATTCTTCTGGAGTTTGTTTCTTCTAATCCCACAGGGCCTCTACATATTGGACACGGAAGACATGCGGCTTACGGGGACTCATTAGCGAACCTTCTTAGAAAGGCCGGCAATACTGTTCGAACAGAATATTACGTAAATGATGCTGGTAGGCAAATTAATATTCTAGTTATAAGTGTTTTAATTCAACTGCTTAATAACAAAGGCGCCTTACTAAAGCGACCAACAATATCGTATCAAGGAGCCTATATAGAAGATATTGCCCAACAAATATATGTATTATTTAAATCTAATATTCAGACCTTGCTTGACAAGCATACTCTCAAAAAAACATATCCTGCTAAAACAAAAGATGAAGAAGTTGACCTCATAATTAACGATTTTAAACAACATTTAGGTAGTGATTTTTTTGCAGCACTATCTAGTGCTGTTACAGAGATTGTTGTGAAAAATATTCAAAATGACCTTGAAAGCTTTGGTGTGGTTTTTGACAACTGGTTCTCTGAAAAAGAGATGATTAATAAAGGACAGATTAACCAGTCTATCCGTGTGCTAAAAGACAAGAAATATATTTATAAAGATGGTGGGGCCTTGTGGTTTGAAACTAGCAAATTTAACGATGATAAAGATCGAGTTGTTCTCAGAGAAGATGGTAGCTCCACTTATTTTGCATCTGATGTCGCTTACCATTTAGACAAACGAGATCGTGGTTTTGATCTGTTGTTAAATGTTTTAGGTTCAGATCATCACGGCTATATACCTAGATTAAAAGCTGGGCTTGAAGCAATGAATCATCCAGCAGAGAGCTTGGAGGTTATTTTGATACAGTTTGTTTCATTGTTTAGAGGGAATAAAAAAATTCAAATGTCTACTCGCACCGGTAACTTTATTCCACTTATGGAGCTACTAGAGGAAGTTGGAAAGGATGCAGCAAGGTTTTTCTATATTTCACGATCTAATGACCAACATCTAAATTTTGATCTTGATTTGGCAAAAGCACAAAACAATGACAACCCTGTTTATTATATTCAGTATGCTCATGCTCGTATTCACACAGTATTTCAAGAGCTCCGCCGTAATGATTTTAATTTTGATAAAAATTCTGGAATATCAAACCTGGGTTTATTATCCACAAATCACGAAACTGAAATCATCACCAAGCTTGGAGATTATCCCAACGTTATTGCATTATCTGCAGATAATTATTCCGTTCACTCTCTGGCTAATTATTTACTTGAAGTTGCTCAACTGTTTCACTCCTACTATAACGCACACCGATTTATAGTGGCTGACAGTGAGATTAGAAATGCTCGTCTAGCGTTAATTGCGGCCATAGCAATTGTTGTTAAAGATGGTTTGTCCCTGCTGGGGGTTTCTGCTCCAGAGAAAATGTAGCTAGAACAGAGACTATCTTTTAAAAAAATTACTGCTTTTTATTTTTATACTCTATACCGAGCGAGCTGAGTTTTCTGTATAGATTAGTTCTTTCCATATCAACACGCCTTGCAAGCTCAGTAACTTTCCAACCAACGAGCTCCAACTGCCTTAAGAGAAAAGCTTTTTCAAACTCTTTTTTAGCCTCTGTCATGGTCATAGACATAATATCGTTTTGAACCAGCAGATCACCACTTGGGCCCTGAAGAGTCAATGTTTCTTCAACTTCCTCAATGTTTATGATTTCTTTATTTGATCTGATTAAAATTGTATGAACCATGTTTTTTAATTGTTTTAAGTTCCCTGGCCATGCGTATTTAGAAAGCATATTTATAGCCGCCAAACTAAATCTCCTTTGAGACAATCCTTCCTGTGTTACAAAATAATTCATAAAGATTTTGAGAAGATCAGGAACATCTTGAAGATGCTGTCTTAAAGGGGGCAAATCTATAACTACAATATCAGGAAAGGCTTGTTCTAGTGTTTTATGGCCTTCTGGAATAGATGTTGTTCTTTTGGTACCAAGCATCTCTAAAACATATCTATTTCTTTGTTTGGGCAACCAGTTAATTAAAAAATTCTGGACATTGATTTGGTTCTCCATGTCTAAATTAACTAGCCCTGAAAGATAAACTGTGCCTTCTTCTAAATACTCTAAGGTTTTTGTCAGCTCATTGATGATAGCACTGCTTTCTTGTTGTTCTGCAAGCAATAAATTCAACTGAATACTTACAAAGTTATGTTTTTGATTATATTGTTGCTGGTGTAGATGTTTTGCAAAAATCTCTTTTTCTGTTCCCGCTTCCCCTCTTAAACAAACTAGATTGTTTTTATCTACAGTGGAATCTAGGCTGGTAAAACAATCAGAATAGGTGTTTGTTTGCGTTTTTAAAAAAGAGATGATCTCATCATCTAGACCTCTTTCATCCTTGATGTTTAAGGCTTGTTCGGCCGAGGTTAATAATTTTTCAATTGAGAGGGGTTTTTCTATAAAATCAAAAGCGCCCAATCGAGTGGTCTCAACAGCAGTTTTAATAGTGGCGTGTCCAGAAATCATTATTATCGGAGCTTTTAGTTTGTTGGTTTTGGTCCATTTTTTTAGTAGCTCGACTCCATCAGTGCCTGGCATCCAAATATCTAAATACACCAGGTCAATCTGGTCGTTTGTAATAATGTGCTCAGCTCTTTGTGCACTCTCTGCAGAAAGTGTTTTATAACCTTCTTCAGACAATATCTCTTCCATTAGGTTTCTAATTTCAGGCTCATCATCAATGATTAAAATAGTTTTTTGCTGGTCGTTCATTGGCTAACTATGGGTTGTTTGTTCTCTTTGCGTTGGTAGTGTAATTGTCAAACAAGCTCCTTGATTAGGATTGTTTTGTGCTCTGATCCATCCATTATGTTCGCTGACTAATTTTTTCACGATTGCCAAACCTAACCCTGTGCCTTTTGTTTTTTGGGTAAAATAAGGCTCGAAAGCACTTCTCAAGGCTTTTTTGTTAAACCCATGACCATTGTCCATAACACTGAGTTCAACAAATGCTCTATCTTGCCTGGTTAATAGTTTGGTTGAAATGGTTATTTTTGGTTTTTGTACATCAACGATAGCGTCAACTGCATTAGTCAATAAATTGTTTAGTATTTGGAGAATGCGTTTAACATCGCCCTCCATGGGCTTCACTTTATTATCTAACACTAAACTAAAATACCCAGTATTTTTCTCGTCCTCAAACAAGCTCACTGCCTCATTGAGTAATTGGTTTAAATCTAGCTTTTCAAATTGTAGTTCTGGATCTTTAGCAAATTCACCAAAAGCGTTGGCCATATCACGCATGAGCTCAACTTGATTAATAATCGTATTTGTTGCTTTAGATAAAAAATCCAAATCATCAGCTTTAAGCATTGATGCATAACGTTTTCGAAGCCTTTCAGCTGAAAGCTGTATTGGTGTTAGTGGGTTTTTAATTTCATGTGCCATGTGCTTTGCAACATCACTCCAAGCAGCCTCTTGCTGTGCTTTTAGAAAATCACTGATGTCCTCAAAAACCAGCAATAACATAGCACTATTTGTTGAGCTCAATAATTCTTTATAACTACACATAATCTCTCTAGTGCTATCTGCTAAATCAAGTGTAATTTTTTCTCTCCAGGTTTTATTGTGTTCTATTTTAGATACAGTCTTAGAGATAAACTGGCTAAATAAGTCATTAGTTTTAATAATATTTTTTACATTGCAACCGATATGTTGTTCTGTATCAACGTTCAAAATCACAGAAGCCGCTGGGTTAATTAGGCTAATGTTTTGTCTTTCGTCCAACACAATGACTCCAGCGGACAAACCGGAAAGTATAGCCTGCAGTGTGGTTCTTTCGTGTTCAATAATTTTTCTACTCTCGCTGGCTTCTGTTTGAGCGCTTGCAAGTTTTTTGACCATCTCATTAAAAGAATTCACCAATATGCCAATTTCATCCTTTCCGGCTCTTGGTATATGAATGTCTAAATCACCCTCTGCAACTGACCTTGTTCCTTCTTCCAGTGATTCTATGGGCTCTACTAAATTCTTAGAAAATTCGATGGAGCCGTATATTGTAAGCAACAATGCCAACAAAACAACTAAGGCTAGAGTAAACATATAACTATATTGAAGAGGTATTCTAAGAAAGGTTAGACGTCCGTATTTTGCGTAGGTTTGCTCAACTGATTCAGCCATCATGCTCAACGCTGG
>CAXGBD010000080.1:0-5468 GCA_964008355.1 uncultured Gammaproteobacteria bacterium
ACATCCTGATTTGGTTCAGCAATCAGGTGATGAAATGGTAGGTAATTATGGATTAATGGATGTTATTGCTGCACTTGAATGGATACAAGGGAATATCAATCAGTTCAATGGAGATCCCAACAATGTCACAGTTTTTGGAGAATCGGCAGGAGCCAGTTTGATTAGTTATTTAATGATTTCCCCTCAATCTAAAGATCTTTTTCATAAAGCGATCAGTCAAAGTTCAGCGGTTGGGTTGGCGCCCGATACCCGTATTGATAAACAGGTAGGCTTTAAAATATCTGCAGTAGACATTGCCAAAAAATTTACCAAAAGAATGGGTTTTGAATCAAGCCAGGGAATAGACCAATTACGTGAATTATCATCCAGTCAAATCATTGATCAATTAGATCCATCGACTGTCTTTGGGCCTATGATCGATGGAATTTTGATTCCTAATCATGTGGCTTTGTTATTGGCCCAGGGTAAACAGCACGATGTTCCATTAATAATCGGCGGCAATAATTGGGAGGCAAGTCTTGGACGGCAGATAGGCGGTGGCTTTAGTCCAAAATTTATTTCAAGATTAGTGCCTAAGAAAGATAAAGATGTACTCTATCCAGGGTTACAAGGAGAACAACTTGAAGATCGAGTTTTCGGAGATCTGGTTATTCTAAGTTCAGCTCGGTACATGGCTAATCAGATGAAAAATATAGATTCAAAAACATACCACTATCATTTTTCTTACGTGGCATCAGAGAAAACAGGCAAGCAACCAGGAGCCGCACATTCTGACGACATAGCATTCGTTATGAAAACTTTGGGCATTGAGTTGGCTAGTGTTACTGAGAAAGATGAAGAGATCAGCAATTTGATGCATAATTATTGGGTTCAATTTGCTAGAACAGGTGATCCAAATGTACCCGGCCAAACGAATTGGACTCCCTATAACCAAGACAATGGTAGTGTCCTGGAAATTGGTGATACTATTATTTTGAAAAAAAATTTTTTGAATGAGCGAATTAATTACCACATAAATAGGGGCATTAATTTTTTACAATCCATGGAAAAACGATGAAAAAAACTCTCGAATCACAAAACAGAAAATCTCTTTTAGAAGGCACACCTGATCTTGGTATTCGGTTTGATCGATTAAACCGAATGCTTGATATGATGATTTCTTATCAAGACCAGATACCTGATGCACTCAGCAAAGATTTTGGCCACCGATCACCCATGGCCTCTAAGTTTACGGATATAGCATCGATATTTGATTCGATTCACTTTGCCAAGAAGCATCTAAAAAAATGGATGAAACCTGAACAGCGATCAGCGGGTAGTCCTTTTAATCTTCTTGGTGCTAAAGCCTACATTCAATACCAACCTTTGGGTACTGTTGGTGTAATCAGTCCTTGGAATTTCCCTTTTAATTTAACATTTGCTCCATTGGCAGGAATTTTCTCTGCAGGTAATCGGGCAATGATAAAGCCTTCTGAAATTACACCTGAGTCCTCTAATTTGATGAAGAAAATGGTCTCAGAATTTTTTGATGCTGATGAGCTGGCTGTGTTTTGTGGCGATGTTTCAGTAGCTGAGGATTTTTCCAAGTTAGCTTTTGATCACTTACTATTTACTGGATCGACTTCAGTTGCTAGACATGTCATGAGATCGGCAGCAGAGAATTTAGTACCAGTTACTTTGGAGTTAGGTGGTAAATCACCAGTCATTATAGGCTCCTCAGCTAACATGAAACTGGTTGCTGATAGGGTTTGGAATGGAAAATTATTGAACGGTGGCCAAATTTGTCTAGCACCGGATTATTTATTTGTTCATGAGAACCATGTTGAGTCTTGGATACAAGCTTCTACTCAATCAATTACCGAAATGTATCCTTCATTCTTTGATAATGATGATTACACCTCAATCATTAATGAACACCATTTTAAACGGTTGCAGAATTATCTAGATGATGCAAAGCAAAAAGGGGCAAGGCTAATTGAATTTAATCCAGCAAAAGAAGATGCAGGAAACCGTACCCATTTTAAAATGTTGCCAACAGTAATTCTGGGAGTAAACGACGACATGTTAGTCATGCAAGAGGAGATATTTGGTCCCATTATACCCGTCAAAACTTATTCAACCATTGAAGATACCGTGGATTATATCAATGGTCATGAAAGACCATTGGGCCTGTATTACTTTGGAAAAGATAAAACAGAGGAAACATTCATACTGGATAATACAATTTCTGGTGGGGTTACTTTGAATGATGTTGTTTTCCATGTTTCTCAAGAAGACCTTCCATTTGGAGGCATTGGCCCAAGTGGCATGGGTCATTACCATGGATTGGAGGGGTTTAGAAGATTTAGCCATGCTAAAGGCATATACAAACAAAGTCCTGTTGATGCTGTAGTCAAGCTTACTAGACCCCCTTTCACAAATATGTTTGATCGCTTAATCTCAAGTCGTATCAAAAAATAAACAGCAATGACTCAGGATCGAGTGCTACAGGATAAAGTATATGATTTGGGTCTAGATATAGTAGAACGGCATATTTTCTTGTGTGCCGATCAGACAGAACCAAAGTGCGCCCCGAAGAAGAAAACACTAGCGTCTTGGGACTTTTTAAAGCGTCGCTTGACCGAGCTTAATTTGGATAAAAGGGGAGGGATTTATCGTTCCAAAGTCAATTGCTTTAGAGTTTGCATGCAAGGGCCAATTGCAGTAGTTTACCCGGATCGTATTTGGTATAAACAATGCACTCCTGAAGTGTTGGAAAAAATTATTCAGCAGCACCTTATCCAAGGAACTCCTGTGGACGAATTTGTTATTTCAAAAAGGAATTAAGAGTTTCTAGGTAGTAGGTTTCTTTTGCTCTTTGAATGAGATAAGCATGAACAGCCTCAGCTTCTTCTTGGGTGAATGATTCTGCGAAACTGACCATCCCTTTGTCTGTATACAAGCCCCCTAAGACAATGGCATTAAATTTACTGTGGGTGTCCTCGTTCATGTATCTCAAGTCAGAAATTACACCACCCCCAATAGCCCCGGCACCATGGCAAATGAAACAGTGAGCATGGTATTTAACTTCACCATTGGCAATCGTAATCTGGTCTGCATCTGATTCTGGAGGGTAGGGCATTTTTTTGTTGGGTGGTCTATTTGGAAGAGAAAGATCAGCATCCAATGAAAAGGTAATAATTCTTCCGTTAATGGGACCACCTGAGTATTTTGGCGGTAAGCCAGCTTCCAATGCAAAAACTCCTCCATAACCCGCTAGCACGGTAATGTATTGTTTTCCATCAATGGCATAACTGATTGGAGGGGCAATGATTCCAGTTTTTAAATCCTTACTCCAAAGTTTTTTTCCAGTCTCGGCTTGGAAAGCTATCAATTCACCATCGGATGTCCCCTGAAAAACGAGGTTCCCTGCAGTTGTTAAGGTTCCTCCATTCCAAGGGAGGGTGTGAAAATTGCTCCAAACTTCTTTTTGTTGAACCGGATCCCATGCACTCAGCCTACCCCGGACACTTTTGATCAATGTCGCCATTTGGAGAAGGCCTTTTGGGGGCGCAATTACTGCAGTATTTATAGCAGTGTTCCATAGTCCGCCAATTTTCGGTTGTTTAGGGCTGTAAGTTTTATCCTTACTGAATGGGAAATACATTTCAATGGCTGGGATATAAACTAATCCCGTATTTGGGTTGTAAGACATGGGTTGCCAATTGTGTCCACCCAGTGGGCCAGGGAAAACCAACTGATCCTGGTTTTCATAATTTCCGATTCCTGTTGGCACGGGTTTACCACTCTCAAGATCTACGTGTGATGCCCAGTTAACCTTTACATAATTTTCAGCAGAAATGAGCTTGCCATTAGTACGATCAATGACATAGAAAAAGCCATTTTTTGGTGCCTGCATGATAACTTTTCTGACATGTCCTGCGATTTCAATATCTGCAAGTATCATGTGTTGGGTGGCGGTATAATCCCAATTATCGCCCGGCGTTGTTTGATAGTGCCAGACGTATTCTCCATTATCCGGCTTGAGTGCAACAATGGAGGATAAAAATAAATTATCACCCCCGCCTGGGCTTCTCTCCTCATGGTTCCAAGGGGAGCCGTTTCCAGTTCCAATGTAAACCAGGTCTAATTCTGGATCGTAGACCATGGAGTCCCATACAGTTCCTCCTCCTCCCAGTGTCCACCAGTTATTGCCCGACCAAGTAGAGGCAGCAAGGCGCATGGCTTCACTCTCAAAGCCATTTTCTGGATTATCCGGAACCGTATAGAAACGCCACATCAATGCTCCAGTATCAGAATCATAGGCACTGACATATCCCCTGACGCCATATTCTGCACCACCATTCCCAATAAGAACCTTGCCTTTAATCACTCTCGGAGCTCCGGTGATGCTATAGGCTTTGGAATCATCAACGGTCATTGTTTCCCAGATCAGTTTTCCTGTATTGGCATCGAGAGCAATCAACCGCCCATCGAGTGTTCCGAGGAATACTTTCCCTTGCCAAACAGCAACTCCACGATTGACCACGTCGCAACAGGCAAAAAAGGCCTGTTCTCTGGGTACTTGAGGGTCATACGTCCAGAGCAATTCCCCGCTTTTGGCATTGGTGGCATAAACTACCCCCCATGCAGCTGTGGCAAACATAACCCCGTCAATAACAATCGGTGATGCTTCGTGCCCCCTATTGCTACTAGTTTCAATAAACCAAGCAATACCTAGATCTTTTATGGTTTCTGTGTTGATTTGATCAAGGGGGCTGAAGCGTTGTTCATCATAGGTTCTACCGTGCACCAGCCATTGATCTGCTTCTGATGCAATAACTCTTTCTTCTGTAAGATTAAAATCAGCTGCCATTGCATTTGCTTGGGCAAATAGAAGGTAGAGGACTAGGGGTAAGAACTTGCTCAAGATTTGGGAATATCCTGGGTTTTTAATTAGATTCATAAACACAACTCCATTGTAGTAAAAATTAATAACCAATTCATGCGTACATTTTAAGTTTTGATTATTAAATTCTGATCCCAACTTATTTTGAAATATTTTTTCTCTGGTGATTGAATCATCATCTTTGATAAGATTAGTAAAATTCTAATGGCTATGAATAAAAAACTTTTAACCGTATCAGTGATTTGTCTTCTTTTCGTCTTTGTAATAGAAGCACAGGAAAATGATGCCAATGTCATAAGATCCGATCCTCTCAACGGTGCCTACCAGTCAACCTACAACCCAGAGCGAAGTGAAAAAATCCTGATCAGAAATGCCAGAGTTTTAACTGGGACGGGAGAAGAGCTAGTAAAGGCTTCAATCTTGATTGAAAACAATAAAATTAGCGCTATTGGTAAGATCAAGACAAATAACAAGGCCAACATTATCGATGCAAAAGGGAAATGGATAACACCAGGCATCATAGACATTCATTCTCATATGGGCGTTTATCCCGCACCATCACTGAGAGCGAGTTCAGATG
>CAXGBD010000081.1:0-5449 GCA_964008355.1 uncultured Gammaproteobacteria bacterium
CAATATTCTTTCTCAACTTCTTTAATTGATTGACGATACTTAAAGTCTGTGCAAATCTATTACTCCATTATCATCAAATCAATTGGATAGAGCTCAATGAGTAAAGGGAAAGATCAGAAAAAATCGATTGAAAAAAGCTTAACTGAACTTGAAAGGCTGGTTGAGGAACTTGAAAACGGAGACCTTGAATTAGATCAAGCTTTAAAAAAATTTGAACAAGGGATTAAATTATCCAGAGAATGTCAGCAAACTTTAGAAGAAACAGAAATGAAAATAAAAATCCTTATGGAGAATGCCCTTAAAACCACAGACGAGGAATTAAACTAGAAACTGCTGAGCGACATAAATTAATAGACCACTCATTAAGGCGGCTACTGAATCATCTAACATTACACCAATACCGCTTCTGAAATTTATATCAATTAATGAGACAGGCCAAGGTTTTAAAATATCCAATATTCTGAAAACAATAAATGAAATTGCTATCCACATAGCTGTTTTTGGCACGCTTAATAACAACAACATCATTGCAATCATCTCATCAACCACAATACTGGGGTGATCATGATTATCATATTTACTTGAAACAGCATGGCAAGCCCAAAGAGCAATAAAAAACAATAGAATAATAATTGCCAGTTCCGTAATCAGTGAGCCTCCTTGCGCATGAATACCAAGATAAATGAAAACACCCACAAGGCTGCCCCAAGTGCCAGGTGCCCAAGGAATTAAGCCAACACCAAATCCAGTTGCTATAAATAGAGATGGGTTGGTATAAACATCTTTTAAACTTTGTTTCATTGGTTAAGCTTTATTCTTTTCTGACAGAATTGTATAGAGTCCCCAAAACCAATTTATCTTATATCTTTCCGTATAAAGATGATTAAAACCACATTCATCCAAAAGACTCTCTAATTCAACCGTCTTTAAACTTCTGTATTGTGAATAGTTAATCAATTTTGTATAAAAATGAACTAAATTCATTGATTGGAAATCACGTGTCCAATCGGTAATCACAATTCTCCCCGGGTTTTTTAACACCCTATAAGCCTCTAGCAACGCTGTCTTCTTATCTGAAAGATGACCAATGATATTAGACATAATAACCCAATCAAATGATTCTGAATCAAAGGGAAGGTTTGTAACGCTACCTAAAAGAAGCTCAACTCTGCTGGAAAGCTTCTGTTTTGCAATCGCTAGCATTTCTTCAGTCAAATCAATTCCGGTGAGATCAGATGATGGAAAACAGTCCTCCAGAATTTTTAGCAATTCTCCTGTCCCGCAGCCCAAGTCAAGAACCTTTGAACCCTCTTCTAGATTAATTCTAGCAAGAGTCTTTGAATACGAGGGAGCTGAATAAAAGTCCCAAAACTTGTCATAGTCTATCGCTGCCTTACCATAAATTTCTCTGATTCGCTTATATGGTTCCATGATGTTTAGCGGTCACTTAAAAATGGTTGTAGGGTTTCTCAGAGATTACAAATTTTTCCTTCCCATCAAATAACTTTAAATCTGATCCCTGTCTTATTTTGCCAATGCAGGTGAACGATGGATCAGAGATAGACTGATGCATTTTAAGAAATTCCATTTCTCTGGCTGCAGGGAGAGTGAAACATAATTCATAATCATCGCCACCTAGAAGTGCTTGATGAATAGCAGCCTCTCTATTCAATTGGTCAGATAGTAAAACTGAGATCGGTAATTTTGAAACATCAACTTCAACACCAACATTACTCTCAGACATAATTTTCATTAAATCGCTATACACACCATCCGATAAATCAATCATTGATGACGCAAACGAACTTATGGTTTTGGCTTCCTCTACTCTGGGATTGGGATATAAAAATTTATCGATCAACAACTGATTGCCTTTAGTGGCAATTTTATCTTTAATGATTTTGAGACCATAGGAAGCATCTCCCAATAGTCCTGAAACATATATTAAATCATCGACTTGTGCACCAGATCTTGAAATATATCGATCCTCATACACTACGCCCTGTAATGAAACAGCAAAAAACTCGGGACCACAAATGGTGTCCCCACCAACAAGAGCAACATTAAATCGGTTAGCAATAGTTGCAAATCCCTCAATAAATTTATTAATCCAATCTAGTTTTACGGTTGGCAAGCTTACTATTAGATTGGCCCATAATGGGGTTGCTCCCATGGCAGCAATATCGCTTAAATTTACAGCTAAGCAGCGATGCCCGATCGATTTAGGATCTATCCCTTCAGGGTAATGAGTGCCTAATGCGATGACGTCTGTAGCGGTAACCAACTGGTGCCCGGGTTTAATTTCTACTACAGCTGCGTCATCTCCAATCCCTAAAATTACACCCTGATTAGGCACTTTGGTGGCCTCTTTTAAGGCTTCGATGATTTTCTCTTCCGTCACGTCAAGCATGGACAGTGTCTGATTAAGTTATCTGTTCTTGTAAAAATGAATCCAGTACACCATTGATAAACTGAAAACTATCTTGGGCACCAAAAATTTTTGCTAATTCAATTGCCTCATTGATGACAACGATAGAAGGTGTGTCTTTATGAAATGAGAATTCACATAGTCCAATCCAAAGAATTGCACGTTCAATAGGATCTAATCTTTTAATTGAACGATCTGTGAATTTAAATGCAGTTTTGTCTAATGTATCTGTATTTTCAAGAATCTCTTTCAAGAGCAGCTCAAAGTATTCTTGGTCAATTCTAGTAAATTCTTTTGTTTTTTTTGACTGTGTCAATAATGCATGGTGCTGGTCGCCATTGAGCTGATGCTGATAAAGAACTTGCAGTAATAATTGTCTAGAACCAGAACGACCTTTTTTAGTCAATCTTACGTCTTTATTTTTTTTGTTACTTTTTAACATCATGCATTCATCAATATAATAAGATTACTCTGCATCGTGTGCCAATCGGTAATGAATGAGATCGGCAATGGTTGTTATTTTTATCTGATGCTTATTTGCAAATGTAATGAGTTCAGAGCCACTAGCCACCGCTCCTTCTTGGTTTAATATCTCTACGGTAACTGCTGCAGGATTTAAGCCAGCAAGTCTGGTGAGATCACAACCTGCTTCAGTGTGACCTGCCCGAGTTAATACGCCTCCAGGTTTTGACATCAAAGGAAACACATGGCCTGGTTTTTTTAGGTGTTCCGGTTTTGCATCAGGTGCTGTTGCAGTTTTAATTGTCCTGGCTCGATCAGCAACCGATATACCAGTGGTAACCCCTTCTGAGGCTTCAATTGAAACGGTAAAATTGGGTGAATAATCATCATCTATTTCCGGAGCCATAAGGGGTAACTTAAGTGATTGACATCTACTTTGAGTGAGGCTCAGACAAATCAGTCCACGTGCAAATTGTGCCATAAAGTTTATATCCTCAGGTGTCACTTTTTCAGCAGCCATCTGCAGATCGCCTTCATTCTCTCTACTTTCATCGTCCATGACAATCACCATTGCTCCACATCTCAGATCCTCGAGAATCTCTTCCGTAGAAGAACAGTGATCAAGCATTGTATTTATTCGACCCATTTGTACTTTCTGACTCCTTTATTTATTGACTCTGTCATCGATTGATCTCAATTCTATTGATTGCATTAAATATGATTTGATTTCCTCAAAATAATTCTCACATCATGATCAATTTGATCGACTTGAGTTGAATCAAAATTATACCTGTCTGATATTTCTGATAACACAGGCAAATTAAACATATTCCTAGCTTGATCTCCTAGCACACAAGGTGCTATATAAACGATGAGTTCATCTATGAAGCCTAGTCTTAATAGTGCTCCATTCAACACTCCACCGCACTCAATCATAACTTCATTGATCTCCCTTTTTGCAAGATCATGAAATAAATACCGCAACGAAACACGCCCATCATATTCTTCGGCAGTTTCAATCATATTCTGAATTTCTGGATCATTATGTTTTGATTTTAATGTGTATATAATTTTCTGGCCCGGTAACCTTAAGATTTTATAATGGCTCTCCATTCTCAATTGCGAATCCAATACCACTCTTATTGGTTGATTTAAATCATCAAAACCATCAATCCTTACATTCAAAGACGGATCATCTGAAAGAACAGTTTCAATTGAGGTCAACAACGCACAACTCCGAGCTCTCCATGACTGGACATCCTGCCTGGATTTCTCAGAGCTAATCCATGTGCTTTTACCATTTAGAAGTGCCGTTTTCCCGTCAATGCTGGAAGCAATTTTTGATCGAATATAAGGCAATCCAGATTTCATTCTCTTAACAAAACCAATATTTAAATCTTTGGACTCTTGATGCAGGATACCTTGAATGACTTTCACTCCGGCAGCCTTTAAAATCCCAGTACTTTTAGCAGATACTTCAGGGTTTGGATCGTCCATTGCATAGACCACTGTCCCAATGCCTGCAGAGATTAATGCTTCTGTACAAGGAGGCGTCTTGCCATGGTGATTACAAGGTTCCAAAGTAATGTAGGCGGTGGCTCCTTTTGCCTTTTGACCTGCTTGGGATAGTGCTATCACCTCCGCATGATCCTCACCTGTTTTACTATGCCACCCTTGACCTACTATCTGATGATTATGAACTACAACGCAACCCACTCTCGGATTGGGCATTGAGCTGTACATTCCTTTCTTTGCCAAATCCAATGCCATTTGCATATATCTATTGTGTTCTGTATTTTCCATGACTGATTATTCTTCTTCATTATTTTGAAAAATTGAAATCTGGGTTCGTTTATTTTCTACCGGAGCTGCCTCCCTTAGAGATTCTATTTCTTTCTCAAACTCTTCCACATCCTGAAATCTTCTATAAACTGAGGCGTATCTTACAAAAGCAACTTCATCTATTTCTCTCAATTCCTCAATGACGATTTCACCAAGCATTCTTGATTGAATCTCCCTCTCTCCCATTTTTTGAACTTTTCTAATCACTCTTGAAATTAATTCCTCTATGGCTTCACTATTTATCGGTCGCTTCTCGGTTGCTTTGAGAATCCCATTTCTTAATTTAGCTTCATTGAAAGGTTCACGTGAATCATCTGTTTTTATAAGCTTAGGTAATATAAATTCTGCAGACTCAAATGTGGTAAACCTTTCAGTACATCCTGTGCATTCCCTTCTTCTTCTAATTTGATAACCATCCCCAGCTAATCTAGAGTCAACTACTTTGGTTTCCTGATTACCACAAAAAGGGCAGTGCATGGTGTCAAAGTGTTGGGTAGACAGGAAATTTTTGACACATCGCTTTGATTTGATTTCTAACCACAACTGTTTGGTTATGATTTTCAATGTTGTCAAGAATGGAAATCATCAATTCTACCAATTCAGAAACTTCGCTGTCTCCAAAACCACGGGTCGTTATTGCTGGTGTGCCAATTCTCAGGCCGCTTGTCACCATTGGTGATCTCTTATCATTGGGAACAGAATTTTTATTCAATGTAA
>CAXGBD010000082.1:0-5428 GCA_964008355.1 uncultured Gammaproteobacteria bacterium
CTGAATAGCTTGGTTCACCCATAAACATTCCACTCTTGGGCGAACCAACTCAAAGCTCGTTTATCGATATCGTATTGCTGTGCAACATCCATGTCTGCTATATGGGTGATGGAAGAAAAGGTGCCCACCGCAAGATCGTAGGTGAGATTAATTTGCAGGCGTTCACCATCTTTGGTGTGGCCAAACATATCGCTTCCTTTGTTACCCTCAGAGTGCGCATAGTTACGATTCTGGGTAATAGCCAAATCATCACCACCAGGTAGCGCGCCGACATAAACAGAATGCTCCATATCGTCAAAACGCCCCCCATAGAGAGTGCCTGTCTCGCTGTTTATTTGGTTACCTGTGCTGGCAAAACCCGGGGTATTGACAGGGCTACAGGTATTATAAACTGGGTCTGGAGCCGCAACGCTTGGGATATAAAACGGGCCTGCGCAGTTTATTTTCCATGCCCCCGCAAGTGTCGGTACAGATTGTTGCCAAGTGAACCAAGGGCCAAACACTGCCTGCCATCCGTATCCGGTATAGTTGGCGTCATGCGCTCCCCAAGCCATCGCTGTTTCCAAGGCTTCAGCATAACCCTTACAGGAAGCATCATGAACCCAGCCGCCATTACACCAACTGGCAGCATCAGCCACTTTGGCTAATGAGTTGAATGGAACATATGCTTGTGCAGGTGGATCGTTTTCATCACTGACGTGATCCAGTCTGGCTCTAATATGTAATTTTTCACTCGGGTTCCAGTCAAACATAATCGAGGCGCTCGAGCCTTCACCGCCACCAACCTTATTACCAGTTTCAGTGTTTGTGTGAAAGCCATCAAAATCCCATGACAGCGCATTGAAGCGAATACCTAATTTATCCGTGAGGGGACCGGAAGCACTAAAACGCATCTCATGCAGACCGTCTTGTGCAATTTCAACACTCGCAGTTGCTTCAGGAGTCTCTGATGCGCCTTTGGTTACATACTGAATAGCTCCGGCAAACGCCGTTCGGCCATACAAAGCAACCTGGGGACCTTTAACAATTTCCACGCGCTCAATATCGATGAGCCTGGGTGAGACCAACAACGAAGCCCCGGCTGAATTCAATGCTTCAGCGGAAATATCAGCCCCATCGAAGATGTTGGCAACCACTGGCCGACCCCGGCCGTTGTCTATGCCTCGGACCACAATCCGGGTGTCATCAGGTGAAAATCCTTTGTCAAAAATCAAGGATGAGTCCATTTTGACAACATCTCTAATGTCTTTGATGCCAAGACGCTCCACAACATCACTGCTTATAGCGGTAACACTGATGGGCACATCTTGAAGATTTTCTGTTTTCTTTCTTGCCGTCACTGTAATCTCTTCAATGCTTTGAGCCATTGCGAGCGGTGAGACGATGAGTGCTGTCAGCACGGCGCCGACAAAATATCTGCTAATTAGTTTCATTAAATAAAACCCCCTAAATTAGTAATCTAAATATATACTTATCTTAATGTAACTGAGGCAGTGTTAAAAACCAAACAAAACAGGCGCTCAATACAATTAAAAGACAGTTGTTATTATACAACAGAGCTGTTTTTGCTGCTCTTTTTTTAAGAGCACAAGTAGATGTGCTTTATTATCATTAAGAATTGTCCTTATAACCCTAGCTGGTTTAAGTCATTTATTAATTGATCTAGATCAATTAATGGTTAAGTTTTGTTTCAGGAGACTAAAAAGATTTTTGGCTAGTCTTCTAAGATTTCTCCCTTAATAAACCGAGAAGCCACAATCAACACAACACCGAGCCCTGCAAGAGCATAAAAAGTGTTCAAAAAGACATCGTCCATAAAACCGAGGCCCTCCGAGGCAGCCTCAAAACCAATCTGCCCTGCAATCATGCCCCCAAACGCAGAGGCCAAAAACCAAACTCCCATCATTTGACCTGAATATCTTTTGGGTGAATATTTGGACATAGCTGACAACCCCACAGGACTGAGGGACAGCTCGCCCAGCGTTTGGAACAGGTAAACAAGCAACAACCACTGAACACCAACCCTCCCATCAGCAGCCTCCACTGCTGCATAAACAGCATAGACCATGATCAGAAAACCAAAGCCGTTTAGGATGACCCCAAAGGCAAATTTAACCGGCGCGCCGGGCTCCATGTTTTTAGCCCCAAGCCGAAGCCAAAGCGCTGCAAAAAAAGGAGCAAAAAGAACAACAAAGGTCGGATTAATCAACTGCACCCAAGAAGCAGGCATTTCGAACAAACCAAAGAAAGAAAGATTGGTGTTATATTTTGCAAAATTATTAAACGAACCAGCACTCTGGTCAAAGCCAGCCCAAAAAGCTGCCGCTCCCAAAAAAAGAAAAACAATCATCACCATGTTCTTTTTTTCTAGAGGGTTTAGCTTTCCAAAAAAATAAATGAAAACAAAGTAAATAATAGAGATCAGGCCTATTATTAATGCCAGAATTCTATTGAGTAAAATAGCATCCAGAGCCCAGAGTCCAAAAATCCCAGCTAGGACAAAGGCAAACAGAGCAACAACAATAACCAACACAAAAGTGAGTTGTTGTTTTCTTTTATTAGGGTCTTTTTCTTGGATCTCAGTTCCGGCTCCCCCAAGGTTCTTAAGCGTTAAAATATACTGGGCCACGCCAAAAGTCATACCAATACCGGCCGCACCAAACCCATAATGCCAGTTGACATTCTCGCCTAAGTAGCCGCAGATTAAAAAACCAAGAAAGCTCCCAATGTTGATCGCCATATAAAAAATAGTGAACCCAGCGTCTCTTCTAGGATCTGCTCTAGTATAGAGCTCTCCAACGATTGCTGAGATATTAGGCTTTAATAAACCTGTTCCAAGAACCACCAGAGAAAGTCCGATATAGAAGGTTTCTTTCATGGGCACGGCCAGACAATAATGGCCAAGCGCAATGATTATGCCTCCATATAAAACTGCTTTTTGTTTTCCAAGTAGGCGATCGGCAATCCAACCACCGGGTAAAGACATAAAGTAGACCATGCCCACATAGATAGCCACAATGGTGTTGGCCTCTGATTGAGATATTGCAAAACCGCCATTAAAAACCTCTGCGGTCATAAACAGAACCAATAAGCCACGCATGCCATAAAAAGACATCCGCTCCCACATTTCAGTCAGAAAAAGCGTTCTCAAGCCTATTGGGTGACCGAGAAACCCTTTGTCTAGGTAGTCAGCTGAAGGAGTTGCGTCATTCATCAGGTGGTTTGTTCTTGGTTAATAATTTAGACAACAGAATGCCACATTCATACAACAAGTAAACAGGAACCGCTAACAAAGTTTGAGAAATAACATCAGGCGGAGTGATGAGCATCCCAATAACAAAAGTGCCAAGAAACACATAGGCTCTATTTTTTGCCAACGTTTCAATGGTAGTGAGTCCTGACCACACCAATACAACCGTGGCAATTGGAACCTCAAAAGCTAAACCAAAAGCAAAAAACAAAACCAACACAAATTCAAGGTAGCTAGCAATATCTGTCATAACCGAGACCCCAGTGGGGGCAGCGGAAGTGAAAAAAGCAAACATGAGTGGAAAAACTACCCAATAAGCAAATAGCGCTCCAAGGTAGAACAAAACAATGCTTGAAATCAACAAAGGAATAGCAAAGCGCTTTTCTTTTTTATACAACCCGGGCGCGGCAAACGCCCACACCTGATAGAGCACCACGGGCATGCTTAAAAAGAGAGCCACAAACATGGTGGTTTTAAACGGGGTTAAAAAGGGTGACGCAACCTGGGTTGCAATCATGGTCGAGCCCTCGGGCAGCTGTTCCATTAAGGGCGAGGCCACACTTGTAAAAATAAAATCTGAAAATGGAGCAAGAGCTAAAAAAATAACCAAGATCACAGCACCCCCTTTGAGGAGTCGAGAGCGCATCTCAATCAAATGTGAGAGCAAGGATTCTTCTTTGAGTAGCTCTTCTTGATCGGCAGGAGGTTTGGACATAGAGATTATAAAAGAGTCAACCGACTTCGCTGTTGTCTGAGTCACTCAAGGGCAGGTCTTCTTGGGAGGTGGGAGAGTGGTTTTTTGGCTCGGGTGTCATTGGCCTGTTGGGCTTTAGCTCGATCTCTTGTCTCATTTGTCTTGTAAACGTATTGACCATGGAGCGTGCTTTGCCCACGTAGTTGCCAATTTTAATTGCTAAAGCAGGAAGTTTGTCAGGGCCCAGGATGACCAAGCCAAGGGCCATCAAAAGAAGCATTTCCCAAAAACCAATATCAAACATTATGGTTTAGGAGCGGTCTTGATCTTTTGTGTCAGACTCTTCTTCTGGATCTTCTTCTGGATCTTCTTCTGGATCTTCTTCAGACAATGACCCTGAGTCACCCAAATCAAGGCCACTAAGATCGTCTTCTATTTTTTCGGCTTCGTTCACCCCCTTTCGAAAGTTTTTGATTGCTCCACCGAGATCACCACCGATGTTTTTAATTCGTTTGGTTCCAAAAATCAAAATAACAATTAATAAAACTATTAAAAGTTGCCAAATACTTATACCGCTTGCACCCATCTCCTTGTTACCTCTTGAATCATCTAGGTTATTGCACCCAATAATATCATGGATTCTTGGTTTTTAATGAAATTGTTATGGGCCCATCATTAATTAAACTTACCTGCATATCTGCACCAAAAATGCCTGCTGCAACCTCGGCGTATTTGGTTTTCATTGTTGCTAGAAAATGATTAAACAAAAACTCGGCCTTGTCGGGCTCCATGGCCGTAGAAAACCCAGGTCTGTTGCCTTTAGAGGTGTCTGCGGCCAAGGTAAAGTTTGGCACCACCAGCACCGCTCCCTTGGCAGCCACAACATCAAGATTCAAATTGCCTTTGCTGTCATCAAAAATTCTACAGTGGAGCACCTTGTCAACCAGCTTATTGGCCTCAAGCTCGGTATCTTGTTTTTCTATTCCAAGCAAAACCACAAGTCCTTTTTCAATGTCGGCAATAGTGTTGCCCTGTATTGAAACAGAAGCTTCATTCACTCTTTGGATTAAACCAAGCATAATCAGTTATTTATATACCATAAGTTTTCATGGGTATCATTTTTTAATAGATTTAAGTTATCCTTTTAAAATCGATTAACAGGAGTGATGAATGAAACGAAGAGATTTATTGGTTGGTGCGGGTGCCTTGGGTTTAGCAGCGACCTCTAAAACAAAAGCTGCTGGTCAAAGCACCTTTAAGTGGAAAATGGTCACCACCTGGCCACCCAATTTTCCAGGTCTTGGCACGGGAGTTGTAAGAATGGCAAGAAATATTGAAGCAGCTTCTGCTGGCAGAATCAAAATAAAAGTATTTGCAGCCGGCGAATTGGTTCCTGCATTTGAGGTTTTTGATTATGTTTCAGGAGGAGGTGCAGAAATGGGCCATGGGGCGGCGTATTACTGGAGAGGAAAAAATGAGTCAAC
>CAXGBD010000083.1:0-5407 GCA_964008355.1 uncultured Gammaproteobacteria bacterium
TGAGATGAAGGATAGAATTGATAAGATTGGCGGGGTAGACTTAAAAGAAGGTGATGGCATAGAATTTTCTGGCATTCAGGTAATCAAAGAGGCACACAACGCTCTATCATCTTTAGGTTATAAAAGTATAGAGGCGAGAAAGATTCTGGAAAAAATTGACTCGAAAGGATTAACTGTAGAAGAACTTTTAAGACAAGCATTGCAATCATTAAATAAATAATTGAATTCAAAACCGTGTCGAATATAGACAGCATAATTTCAACCGAAATCCAAGAAGGAGAGGAGTCTATCGATCGAATGCTAAGGCCTAAGAGCTTAGCTGAATATGTGGGTCAGGAGCCCGTTAAAGAGCAGATGGATATTTTTATTAAAGCTGCTATGAATCGCAAGGAATCCCTTGATCATGTTTTAATATTTGGTCCACCAGGGTTGGGCAAGACGACTCTAGCCCATATCATTGCAAATGAATTGGAGGTTAATTTAAAACATACCTCAGGTCCAGCGATTGAGAAACCTGGAGATCTTGCTGCTATATTGACTAATTTGGAGGAAAGAGATGTGCTATTTGTGGATGAAATTCATCGACTAAGCCCAGTTGTTGAAGAAGTCCTATATCCTGCTATGGAGGACTATCAACTTGATATTATTATAGGAGAGGGGCCTTCGGCCAGATCGATTAGACTTGATCTAACATCATTTACAATGATCGGAGCGACCACACGTACCGGGATGCTTACATCACCCCTTAGAGATCGCTTTGGCATATCACAACGACTAGAATTTTATAACGTTGAGGAATTGACTAGAATTGTGGAGCGTTCTGCCAAGATTTTAAAAGTTGATATTGACCAAACAGGAGCCCAGCAAATTGCATCAAGATCCAGAGGGACACCAAGAATTGCTAACCGCCTATTAAGACGAGCAAGAGATTTTGCGGAGGTTAGGGCACAGGGAGATATTAATCAAAAGGTTGCCAATGAGGCAATGGAATTGATGGATGTTGATCAACATGGTTTGGATGTATTGGATAGGAAATTTTTAATAGCAATTATTGAAAGATTTAATGGTGGTCCTGTGGGCATTGGAGCTGTTGCTGCAGCGATCGGCGAGGATCGAGCCACCTTAGAAGACGTAATTGAGCCTTTTTTAATACAAAGAGGATTTTTATTAAGAACACCAAGAGGCAGGTCGGCTTCAATTCATGCGTATAAACATTTTGGTATTGAGGTACCTAAGGAAATTAAAGAACAGAATAGATCCCTTTTTTAGGAATCAAAGTAAGGAGTTTTAAATTGGTTTCCAATGGCGCTCCCTAGGGGATTTGAACCCCTGTTTCCGCCTTGAGAGGGCAGCGTCCTGACCACTAGACGAAGGGAGCTAGTAGGTGTTATAAAAGTATATGTAATTATTTTGTTAGTATAAAGATTATGGGTAATGTTGTACCACTCAAATTAGAATCTCGACTTGTTGTAATCGAAGGTCCGATTGGTGTTGGTAAAACAAGTCTGGCGAAGCGTTTGTCTGATCATGTTTCCGGAAAATTAATTTTGGAAGAACCAGAAAATAATCCTTTTTTAGAGAATTTTTATCTTGATCAAGAATCAAATGCATTACCTACTGAGCTGTCTTTTTTATTTCAGAGAGCCAAACACATAGAGGGTATCAATCAGGATGATTTATTTTCAGATACTACCATTGCTGATTTCTTTTTTGATAAGGGTTCCATATTTTCAGAACTAAACCTGAATGCTGAGGAACTGCATTTATATCAACAAGTAAAAGACTCTCTTCGAGTCAATCCACCCACTCCCGATCTAGTGATCTATTTACAGGCACCTGTAGATGTATTAATTTCTAGACTCCATAGCAGGCAAACATCAGTTGACCGTTTAATTGAATCAAGCTATCTGGAGAAGCTCGCAGATTCTTATGCAAAATTTTTCTATGATTATGATGATTCACCCTTATTGGTTGTCAATGCAGAGAGTATTGATCCTGTACATAATGATGATCATTTTCTTTTGTTGTATGAAGAAGTGGTTAGTGTGAAATACGGGAAACACTTTTTTAACTCTACCGCAGCTGCCTTCACATAATCTCTTTGTCCGATCAGTATATTAATTAGATTTTTTCTGATGTTGTTCCAGTGCCCAAAAGATATGTTCATTAACCATTGGAGATTGACGATTGTTTCTTAATCTCAGTGCATCCACAATTCTTTCTGTTGTCCTAGCATTGCCCAATGCCACTGCAATATTTCTGAGCCAACCATCATAACCAGGTCTAGTTAATGCTGTGCCTTGGGTATGATTTTCCCATTCTTCTTCAGACCACAGAAAGAGTTGTTCTAAGGGTTGATCTAATAGTGTTCCTTTAGGTAACAGATCATTCATTTCAATTTTCTTGGCAAATTTATTAAAGGGGCAGATGATCTGACAATCATCACAGCCAAAGATTCTGTTACCAATTACTGGTCTTAATTCAACAGGTATGGATTGTTTATTCTCTATCGTTAAGTAAGAAATACACTTTCTTGCATCGAGCTGGTAAGGCATGGTGAAAGCTTGAGTTGGACAAATATCAATACAAGCCGAACAAGTACCACAGTGATTTTTTGAAGATCGATCAATCGGAAGTGGAATATCAGTAAAAATCTCTGCTAGAAAAAACCAAGATCCACTGGAACTATGGATTAAATTGGTATTCTTGCCAATCCAACCTAGTCCCGCATTTCTAGCCAAAGCTTTTTCCAAGACAGGGGCAGAGTCAACAAAATAATTCTGCCCCTGTAATTCTGAGTAATCTCTAATTTTACCAATTATTACTTTGAGTCTTTTTTTAATTATTTGATGATAGTCAGTACTTACTGCGTAATTTGCAATATATGCAACCTCATTTTTTTTTAGTAGTTCAAAAGCCTGATCCTGGTCCCTTGAGAAGTAATGCATTTTTAATGAAATTACCCTAATCGTTCCAGGTAACAAAACATCAGGTCGAGATCGTTTGAGTCCATGTTTTTCCATATAGCTCATCGATCCATGGAATTTCTTGTTCAACCACGATTGCAAGTGTTTTTCATCTTTGTGTATCTCTATACCAGTAACACCAAAGCCATCAAATCCAAGCTCTTTAGACCATTGGTGAATAAGAGTTTTTATAGCATTGGGATTTTGGGCCATTTTCTTTCTCTGAGAGAGTTTTATTTTTAAGCAAAGTATAATGATTAGTATGAAGATTTCAGATAATTATGTATATCCATCTATCGAAGTCTCAAAGATTGATAATCTAGCTATCGAACAAGAAGGTATTCCTGGATTTGTTTTAATGAGACGTGCTGCTGATTTTGCTTACAAATCAGCTATAGAATGCTATCCAAACACAAACTCGTTCATTGTTTTTTGTGGTCTTGGAAATAATGCAGGGGATGGATATTTATTTGCGTCGCGGGCCTTAAGTGAAGGGAAGAAAGCCCAGGTAGTTTATTTATCGGCTCCCGAAAATCTTAAAGGAGATGCTTATCTTGCATATCAGGAATATGAGAAATTAGGAGGCCAGATTTTCCCGTGGACTAAAGATAGAGAGTTATGTGCAGATCTATTCGTTGATGCAATTTTTGGTGTTGGTTTGAATCGATCAATCGATGGCGTTTTTCTGCAAGCAATACAAACTATTAATCAATCAACAATCCCAGTTATTTCATTGGATATTCCTTCCGGTCTAAATCCTGATACTGGCGAGAAAATGGGAGATTGTGTTTCTGCACAAATAACAACAACCTTTGTTGGTTATAAAAAAGGTCTCTTTTTAAATTCTGGACCGGACTGCTCTGGGAAAATTACTTATTCTGATTTAGATATCCCTAAGAGTTGCTTTGATTCTGCAAAGCCCTCGTTGAGAATTGTAGATAAAGAGTTATCAAAAACTCTTTTGAAAAAAAGACCTATAACATCTCATAAAGGCAGCTTTGGCCACATCTTGATTGTTGGCGGTAATCATGGCATGGGTGGAGCAGTTAGAATTGCATCAGAGGCGGCTCTTCGCTCTGGAGCAGGATTGGTAAGTGTGGTTACAAGAGCTGCCAATATTCCCATTGTGACTAAATTAAGGCCGGAAATAATGTGCCACTCTGTAGATGAAGATCCTAATAAAATAAATGATTTTATCGCTAAAGCCTCTGTTGTTGCAATTGGCCCTGGATTGGGATTGGATGATTGGGCAATGACATTATTCGAACAAGTATTTCAGTCAAATTTGCCTATGGTTGTGGATGCTGATGCACTCAATATTTTGTCTCTTAAACCTAGAAAGAGGAAAAACTGGATTTTAACACCTCATCCAGGTGAAGCAGCAAGATTAATAGGTTTAACTAATCCTAGAGTGCAATCTGATAGAATAGGTGCCCTTAAGAAACTTTCAGATCGTTTTTCTGGAACAATTGTACTGAAAGGAAACAATACATTGATAGGATCCTCAAACGACATGCCTTATTTAATTACAGTGGGCAATCCGGGGATGGCTTCAGCAGGAATGGGTGATCTTCTGACAGGGATAATTGCAGGTCTACTTGGGCAATTTAAAGATATTGACCAAGGATTGGTATCGGCGGTGGCTGCCTATATCCATGGATTTTCTGGTGACCTTGCTGCGGAACAAGGGGAAAGAGGACTCATAGCTACCGATTTGTTTAAACATTTACAACAATGCTTGAATCCGTAAAAACCTTATTTGACGATACAGAAACAATGAATTGTGGCTCTCAACTGGCCAGATGCTTTTCTGACTCATCTAATGACTCTCATGTAATTTATCTCAAAGGTGATCTGGGTGCAGGAAAAACTACTTTTGCTAAGGGATTTCTGAAAGGCATGGGCTATGAAGGCAATGTGACAAGTCCCACATATACTTTGATTGAAGTTTATCGAACAGAATTTTATGACATATATCATGTCGATCTTTATAGAATCAAAAACAGAAAAGAGATTTTTGAACTGGAACTTAATGAGGAGCCAATTTCATCAAGCCCATATATTTTTTTAATTGAATGGCCTGAAAATGGTTTACCGGATATCTTAGCTGCCAATTTTGAGATTAGTTTTTCTGTAGAGGAGTCACTGGATCAAAGAACTATGAATGTGATTTGCAACACAAAAAAATCAAGCAATATTCTAACTTCTTGGCTAAAGTAATTGGCATTGAAAATAACACATGGTACAGACATAAATAAAAATACGAAAACTTACTCACTTTTTCTCCTTTTAATTTTTGTGCTTTTTTCCAGCAAGATGACCGCTGCTCAAACAACATTAAAAGATATGAGGATTAATGCTGAGAAAGACAAAACTCGTTTGGTTCTTGATTTATCAAATGAGGTTCGATACAAAATTCTTACATTGAACAACCCCAACCG
>CAXGBD010000084.1:0-5261 GCA_964008355.1 uncultured Gammaproteobacteria bacterium
GGATTCTCTATTGAAGATTTTGCAAAATCCCATCCTGGTGGCTCAATCGGAAAAAGAATACTGCTCCTGGTTGAAGATATAATGCACACCAATGATGAAATTCCAATTGTCTTCGAGAATGAAACATTAGCACAAGGCTTAATTGAAATGTCACAAAAAGCACTGGGAATGACAACTGTTGTTAATAAAGAAGGAGACCTTGTTGGTATTTTCACAGACGGTGACCTTAGAAGAAAACTTGAAGAAAATGTTGACATACAAAAAACCCTCATGCATGAAGTTATGACAAAAGATTGTTTGACTGCTGCACCTAATACACTTGCTGTGAAAGCTATTGAAATGATTCAGGCAAATAAAATTACCTCACTGGCTGTGACTAAAGGCACAAAAGTGATAGGCGCTCTAAATATACACGATCTTTTTAGGGCAGGAGTGATGTAAATGGCCCCATTACAATCTTTCTCAAAAGAATTGGTCTCCATTGCAAAAGAGATAAAGTTGATCGCCTTGGATGTAGATGGAGTTCTAACTGATGGATCTCTTTATTTTGATGATGACGGTAACGTAGAAATTTCATTCAATGTAAAAGATGGTTATGGAATAGTTTCACTTAGGAAGAAATATGGAATTGAAACGATTATCATTTCTGGAAGATCATCTAATGCTTTGTTGCACAGGATAGCAGAACTTAACATCTCCAGATTTTGGGTCAATCAACCAAACAAACTAGAAGCAATCAACATCATTATTCAAGAAGGAGTTATAAAGCCAAATCAAATCCTATATGTGGGTGACGATATACCTGATCTGGAGGTAATCGAAAATGTCGGGCTTTTTGTAGCAGTTCAGGATGCTCATGAGATGGTAAAAGAAAAAGCACACTGGATAACAAATGCTTCTGGTGGACAGGGAGCTGTTAGAGAAGTTTGTGATTTAGTTCACTATTCTATTGAAAATAATGATTATGACTAATTATTTGACTAAGCTTGTCATCTTGGCTCTACTAGCGATTGGAAGTAGTTTTATTTATTTTTTTAACTTTTATTCCGATGAAGATCTTGAAACACAAGACATAATCTCAACAGATTATACGATCAAGAATGCAAAATTATTTGGAACCAATACAGAAGGTAAATTTCTCTATAAGATCATTGCAAAAGAAGCCAAAGTTAATCGTACTAATCAACAAATATACTTAACCGGAGTGAATATAAAATATGATACTCACCAAAATATCGATTGGGTAATTACTGCTGACAAAGGACAAGTTTTATCGAGCTCAAATGTCTTGGTGCTGAACGGAAACGTCATCCTTGAAAACTTGATCAAAAAGAGCAATGAAGCCATGCCTTATTTGTTACTACCAGAACTGAATGTTGCTTTTACTAATGCTATCCTCGAAAAAACTAAGCTCACAACCGAATACCTTGAAGTTAATCCAAGCACCTACACCATAACAACCAATAGAAATGTTCTCATTAAAAAAGATGACATTACAATTCAAGCACAAGGTCTCACAGCGCATATAAAAGAAAATGAACTCAAGTGGGAAAGACTTTGAGTATATTAGTAGTAGAAGATTTAGAAAAAAATTACAACACTAAAAAAGTTGTCAAAAATATTAGTGTTAATGTAAAGAGTGGTGAAGTTGTTGGATTACTAGGACCTAATGGCGCTGGTAAAACAACTGCCTTTTACATGATTGTAGGACTCATCTCTTGTAGAAGAGGTCGAGTTTCAATCGATGAATATAATTTAACCAACCTTCCAATGCATCATAGAGCAAAAATAGGTCTAAGTTACTTGCCTCAGGAAGCATCTATTTTTAGAAAACTTACAGTCGAACAAAATATCGTCGCTGTTCTCCAAGCACAGCCTGGTTTGAAAACTATTGATATTGAGGAAAAGCTTGAAGATCTTCTTACCCAAATGAATATCAATGATCTCAGAACCTCATTAGGGATTAGCCTTTCTGGAGGGGAGAGAAGAAGAGTAGAAATCGCCAGAGCATTAGCAACAACACCAAAATTTATTTTATTGGATGAGCCTTTTGCAGGTGTTGATCCAATTTCTGTTATAGACATCCAAAGAACTATAAGAGATTTAGCTCAACAAGACATTGGGATCTTAATTACTGATCATAATGTAAGAGAAACACTTGGAATATGTACAAGAGCCTACATTATGAATCAAGGATCCGTCATTACTTCTGGAACGCCTCAGCAAATCTTAGAAAACAAAGATGTTAAAAAATTCTATTTAGGGGATAATTTTAGAATGTAAATCATATTTTTTTACATACAATTACTCTCAGTTCTTCATACAAAAAACATTCTTAGAAACAGGTTAAACAATGCAGCAGCCAGATAATAATTTAGGTCAATTGATACAAGATCTTGAAAGTGATCAGGTCGCAGGCATTAGAAAAACTCTAACCTCTCTTAATCCTCCAGAAATTGCAAGACTGCTAGAGTCCTTAACAGTTGGTAAAAGAAAAATCATCTGGCAACTGGTAGATCAGGAAGATGAAGGTGAAATATTGAAGGAATTAGTGGATGACGTTAGACAAAATCTAATTGAAGAGATGGATGCCTCAGAACTCATCGCAGTAACCCAGGATATGGAATTGGATGATTTAGCTGATCTCTTAATAGATATACCAGAAGCAATTACAGAACAAATCATTACAGCCTTGGATCAACAAGATCAAGTCAGACTTGAGTCAGTAATGTCTTTCGAAGAAAACACCGCAGGAGGCTTAACCAATCCACGCATTGTCTCAGTCCGTAGGGGAATAACAATAGAAGTCTTAATTCGATATCTGAGAAAACTAAGAAAACTCCCTGAGGATACAAATTATATTTACATTATCAATAAACATAATGAATATCTTGGAGCGGTCAAACTTGTCGATTTATTTGTCGAAGACAAAGGAAAAAATATAGAAGATATTATGGATGAATCAGTAAAACCATTTACTGCAGAGACAGATTCTCATCAAGTATCATTAGACTTTCAGGATTTAGATATAATCTCAGCACCAGTTGTCGATGATCAAAACAAACTCTTGGGACAAATTACCATTGATGATGTAGTGGATGTCATTCAAGACCAAGCAAATAGTGAAATATTCAACATGGCTGGACTAGATGATGAGGACGACATATTTGCTCCTGTCCTGGTAAGCTCAAAAAGAAGGGCTGTATGGCTTGGAATGAATTTGGTTACCGCATTCATTGTTGCTGGTGCAGTTGGGCTCTTTAAAGAAATTCTTGGACAAATCGTTATTCTCGCGGTTTTAATGCCTATAGTTGCAAGCATGGGTGGTGTAGCAGGAAATCAAACACTAATTTTAGTCATTAGAGGTATAGCAACGAAAAAAATCCAGCGATCCAATGCAATTAAGCTACTAATTAAAGAAGGTTCAGTTGCATTATTGAATGGTTTAACCTGGTCCATTGTTGTTTCAGTTTTAGCGGTGGTGTTATTTCAGACTCCTTGGAATATTGGGTATATAATCGGGGCAGCAATGTTACTAAATATTCTTGCATCTGCTATTGCTGGAGTTTCAATTCCATTTTTATTGAAAAAAGTAGGTATTGATCCTGCCTTAGCTGGAGGAGTGATGATGACCACCTTAACAGACGTGTTGGGTTTTATAACCTTTCTAGGTCTGGCTACTTTGTTTCTTTTAGAATAAAAAAGAAGCTACTCTATGAAGTTAATGATTTCTTCTTTTTTTCCCATACCGTCACGATACCCTAGCTCTATAAGCTCTTGAGTGTAAGGTGATTCAAAGAGCAAAAAGCTAAGCATTTCTGATTTAGTATCTTTTGAGAAGCCTAAGCCCTTGAGTAAAGCCCTAATGGTAAGTGGTAAACATTTGTAGTGTTTTTGAGCTAGATCATTAAGATCTTCAGATGGAGCTACGATCAGATAGTCTAAATGTTTCATCAATTTCTTATCCGTTTTTATCTCTACACCTTTTGTATTTTTTATAATTTGATTAATCCGGTCTAATCTTTCTATATCTGATTGCAATCCATCGGCAAACAAAGCATCAAGCGTATATCCTGCTATCTTTTCAAAAGAAGGGTATCGATCATGATGATCAGAAGTTGGCAATCTCTCACCAGTCTCATGGGTACTCACAATTAATAGCTTTTCAGCACCTAGTCTAATCGCTGGTGACAATGGAGTGGCTTGCCTCATTGCCCCGTCTCCATAATATTCATTATCGATTTGGACAGCAGGAAAAATAAGTGGTAGAGCAACACTAGCCATCAAATGATCTACATTAATCTTGGTTGCTTTACCCTCTCGAAGAAATCGTTGCCAATTAGTGCTGACATTGCTGGATTGGAAAAAAGTACAGGATTTTCTAGATTTGTAACTTGCTGATGTAATTGCTAAAGATTCAAAATTAGATTGATTCAGGTTCTCTTCAATATTTGAAAATTGGATATGCTCTTTTATAAGTTTTCTTAAAGGTTGATTATCAAGCAAGGATTTAGGATTGGAAATTAAAAACCCCCCCGAAATAATAGTGAGAAACCAGAGAATGCTACTCCTAAGCATCGTTAAGGGATCAGTTCTATAGACCTGATTTATTTCAAAATTAGCCCAAACATCAATTAGATGTGCGATGCTGCTTTGATGAAACTTATTCGCTTCTGCTGCGAGCAAAGCCGCATTGATGCTACCGGCGGAAGTTCCACTAATGACCTTGAAAGGAAATTGTGTTCCGTTGTGAAGAATTGCTGAAATAGCTTTGAGCACACCTACCTGATAAGCTGCTCTTGCGCCTCCTCCCGGTAAAATCAAACCAATTTTTTTAACGAGTCTATTATCTGACATAAATTAGAATATAATCGTGAAGCATCTTATTTTATAACGTAATATTATTTTATACGTTTTTATGGAGAACGGAATGCATAAGAAAATTATTAGACTGTTAATCTCATTGATCTGTCCTTTTCTGATCATTGGACCATCTCTGGCTGATATCAATATTGGCCAAAAAGCACCAACTTTTAATCTACAGGACCAAAACGGTACGTGGCATAAGCTTGAAGACTATAAGGGCCAATGGGTGGTATTATACTTTTATCCAAAAGACGGCACACCAGGCTGCACTACTGAGGCATGTAATTTCAGAGATAATATTTTTGAATTTCAAAAACTGAATACCCAAATATTAGGCGTCAGTTTGGATAATGTTAAATCTCATCAAGAATTTAGCGAAAAGTACAGTCTTCCAT
>CAXGBD010000085.1:0-5252 GCA_964008355.1 uncultured Gammaproteobacteria bacterium
ACAATCATAAATGAATTTATTGTCGGAAAGGAGTTCAAATAAATCAGGAGATTATCATGTTTAAATGCGGTTTAATTTTGTTCTTTGGTACTCATTTAATTCCCAGTTTTAGCAAAATAAAAAATTTCGTTGTGATGAAAGTTGGACTAAACGGTTATTTGGGAATATTCGTACTGTTCAGCGTGACCGGAATGGTGCTGCTGATGATTGGCTATAAATCTGGGGAAGAATTGTTGTACCCCGTAAACAATTGGTTTTATTTGAATGCAAGGTATTTCATGCTGATAGCTTGTATTTGTTTAGCTGCGGCCTTCCTAGAAACGCATACCCGTAAGATTCTGCGACATCCCATGCTTACAGGTATTATTATCTGGACCATTGTTCATTTGAGCGTTAATCCAGACAGATCTTCAGTCATGTTGTTTGGTTCATTTCTAGTTTTCTCAGTTCTATCCATAATAACTTCTGAAATTAGAGGAAAAAATTTGAGCGGCGGCACGACTCATTTCAAGTTTGATATGATCGCAATAATAATTGGAGTGATTTCTTTTGCTTTGTTGTATAGGTTTCATGAAGGTTTATTTGGTGTCTCCTTATCATAAAACAACCAATGATTGGTCCTAGTATTTGGTCTGAGATTTCAAAAGTAATGCTTGAAAAACTGAGTCCAGAGACTTTCGATCTGATCGAACAAAATTGGGAGAATTATTTAATCAATTGGAAACGGTAAGATGACTCACTCCGATGAATATTTTATGGCGCTTGCTATTGACCAAGCAAGTATTGCTCAAACCAATGGTGAAGTTCCTGTTGGAGCTATCTTTGTTGATAACAATGAAGTCATCGCTGCATCTGGAAATGCACCCATAGCCTTGAGCGACCCCACTGCGCATGCAGAAATAATGGTGATAAGAAAGGCTGCTGAGTTGAAAAAAAATTATCGATTGGGTGGTTCAGTTTTTGTGACCTTGGAACCGTGTGCGATGTGTGTGGGTGCGATGATCCATGCAAGGATTCAAAGATTAATTTTTGGTGCTTCTGATGATAATGTTGGAGCTGTTTTGTCTATTTATAATTTAGCTCAATCTCCCTATGAAAATCATCGTATTGAAGTTACCAAGGGCGTTTTAGAAAAAAAATGCCAAATGTTATTAAAAGATTTTTTCAGGTCAAAACGTTGATCCTAAATGATCAAACTGGCCAGCCTATGAGTAATCAGAGCAGCCAGGTAGCTTAGACTGGTCATATAAGTCCATGCAACAACCGGCCAGCGCCATGAGTTCGTTTCCCTACGGATAATGGCAATGGTTGCAAAACACTGTAGGCAGAATGCATAGAACACTAAAAGGCCTAGTGTCATAGGCAGTGTAAACACTGGTTTTCCATCGTCCCAGGTAGCATGTTTTAGCTTGTTTTGGAGCAAGGATTCAGAAGTAGTTTCATCACCAATAGCATAAATCGTACCCAGAGCTGCGATCACAACTTCTCTTGCTGGCAAGCCTCCAATAAATGCAGCTGTAACTTTCCAGTCCCAGCCCAAGGGTTTGAAAACAGGTGCGATAGATTTGCCCATTTGACCCAACCAACTGCGTTCCAAATAGGCAGCTTTTTCCTCTTGATTAATCTGGACCAACTGAGCAGATTTTTCTTTAGCATCTGCCACCACAGCGACTAAATCACGTTCAATATCAAATTGATTTTTAATTTCTATGGGTCTTGGAAAATAAGCTAAAGCCCATATCAGGATTGCAACTGAAAATATAACCGTTCCAGCACGTTTAAGGAAAATTAATGCGCGATCATACAGCTTAATGAACATCGATTTAAGATTTGGAGTTCGGTAGGGAAATAACTCAATAATAAAATTAGGTGAAGGTTCTGCAGGCATGATTGTTTTCATTATCAAGGCCGTTAAAACACCACCAAAGATGCCCAGGACATAAAGACCCAGTAGCACCAATCCCTTTAAGTTAATCCACTCATTCATATAGTATGCATCGGGTATAAAAGCCCCAATCAAAAGGGCATACACTGGTAATCTTGCAGAGCACGTCATAAAGGGTGCGGATAGCATGGTTATTAATCTAGCTTTAGGTTCCGGGATCACCCTTGTTGCCATGATTCCAGGAACTGCACAAGCAAAACTGGAAATCAGAGGGATGACTGATTTTCCAGATAGTCCAAAATTCCGCATAATTTTTTCCACAATGAAAGCGGTTCGCGACAAATACCCTGAGTCTTCTAAAACGATGATGAAGCAAAAAAGAATTAGAATTTGAGGTAGAAAAATTATCACACTACCAACACCGGCTATAACTCCATCGGTCAATAAACTTCGAAACCAGCCTTCTTCAAGAGTAGATTTTAGCCATAGACTCGACTTGGATGCCAGTATGTCAATGCCTTCCATCATTGGGGTTGCCCATGAGAATACTGCCTGAAATACCAGAGCCAGCACCGCAATAAATAGCACCAGGCCGATCACAGGTTGGTCAATAAAGTTGGTTATTTTTTCTACCCAAGTGCGATGAATAGGATTGTGTTGTTCAACTTGTTTGACAATGGCATTAATCGTTTGGTATCTGGATCTGGATTCCTTTATAAATAAGGATTCTTGGTCAAAAAAGCGATGTCGAATATCTTCCACTTGTTGGTTTGATACTAGGTTTAATTTACTCTCTAGTCGTTGCTCTGCATAGCCATTTTGATCAATCAATGCTCGCATAATTTCTATTCTGGAGAGTATATTTTCAGGGTCTAGAGTTTCGCTGAAATATTCGACTGCCTCGTCAATCTCAGGAAAATGATTACTCGAACTTGCAACTGATGGCTCTGAAATCATTTGGTCGATGGCTTCCAAAAGCTCTGATAAGCCTTCACCGGTATGACCCTCTATTGGGATTACCCTAGTTTTTAATAACTGCGAGAGTTTTTCTAGATCAATAGTGGTTCCTATTTTTTTTGCAACATCCCACATGGTGAGTACAACGATGACCGGAATCTTAGACTCCAATAATTGAGTCGCTAAAAATAGGTTTCTTCTTAAATTGGTACTGTCAACTGTGACTATAACCCCATCGGGTTTTTTTACATCCTCCAGATCACCATAGAGAGCTTTTGTTGCAATCAACTCATCGGGAGATTCGGGAGATAGGGAATAACAGCCAGGCAGATCAGTCAAATAGATGGTATGGTCCTTAGTATCAAAGCGACCAAGCCTTTTTTCCACCGTGACCCCTGGATAGTTGGCTGTTTTTTGTTTTAAGCCTGTGAGCAGATTAAATAATGTACTTTTTCCAGTGTTGGGATTACCAACAAGAGCAAAGGAAAGTTCTTTTTTTTTGTTCATTAATAATCTATTGCTTGATTCAGTTAGTGATCTATTTTATGTGATCGGTGTCACTTCAATTTTATTGGCTTCATCCCTACGAATACCAAGCGAATAGCCCATAATTTTTATTTCAATTGGGTCTCCTGTTAGGGCATGCCTGATAAAGGTAATTTTTTCTCCTGGCAGAAATCCAAGAGATGACAAGCGATGTTTAATTTCATCGCTGGCTTTTATTTTATGGATATAGCCACTCTCGCCAGGTAACAAAGTATCTAATCTTTTTATCGTCATGGTTGTTTATTTAGCAAAGAAGAAAATACCCAATAGAATCAAAATGGTTGAGATGGTGCCTTTGATGATAAAAAATAGGGCAGATCCTTTCATCGAGTAGCTTAAAATCTTGTACTTATTTTGTTTCAATTTCTCTAAAAAGGTCATGATTATAAAATTTATTAACTTCTTAATCTAAATGATAATTATTATCATTAACATTATAAATGCTTTTATTAGCTTTTCTCTTACTATTGCACGAACAATAATACCTAATTAATCTTTCAATGAAGAAAAATTCTGAGTTATAATTTCGTCAACATTCTAGTTATTAAAGTACAATCAGTCCAATGCCTCCAAAGAAACTCTATAAGGTCATATTTAACAACCAAGGCAAAATTTATGAGATCTATGCCAAAAATGTTACCAATAGCAATTTATTTGGCTTTGTTGAAGTTGAAAAAATAGTCTTTGGCGAACGAACGACTATCGTGGTTGATCCTTCAGAGGAAAAAATCAAAACTGAATTTAGTGGAGTTACTAGGATTTATATTCCCATGCATTCCATAATAAGGGTTGATGAAGTTGACAAAAAAGGTGTTAGTAAAATAAGTAAAGCCGAAGGAAATAATATTACTCAATTACCAGGTCCGGTCTATCTTCCAGAAGATAAGTTTAAATAATTGCCGACGCGATCAACATAAGGGCATTGCATGATTGAAATTAAAGGCCCACCATCACATTCACCTTTCAGATTAAAGCAGCTTCAACTTGAATTACAAAAACTCGACAGTGCCATTGATGCCATTGGAGCTCGTTATACGCACTTTGTTGATAGCAACAAATCTCTGAATGAAAAAGAACTCAATACCCTTAGATGTTTGCTTGTTTATGGACCAGATTGGGATATAGGTTCTGACGACGGTGAGAAAATTATTGTCATACCAAGGATTGGAACTATTTCCCCTTGGTCAAGCAAAGCAACGGATATTGCATTGTTGTGCGGATTATCAAGCATTCAGCGTCTTGAACGAGGTGTAATTTACACGATTGCTTATAAGAATAGTGTCCAGCGAAAAGATCTGAGCTGTTTAAGTGAGCCACTTCATGACCGTATGACTCAAACAATGATTTTTAATGAAAAAGACGCCAATGTTTTATTCCAAGTGCAGAAACCAAAAGCATTATCTTCTATTCCAGTTTTATCAGAGGGCCTGGTTGCATTAGAACGGGCCAATGCCGAGTTAGGTTTGGCATTGTCAAAACAAGAGATGGAATATTTGATTGGTAATTTTGAAAAAATAAATCGCGATCCCACAGATGCAGAATTAATGATGTTTGGCCAAGTGAATTCCGAACACTGTCGACACAAGGTATTTAATGCTGATTGGGTGATTGATGGAGTTAAGCAAGAGCATAGTTTGTTTGAAATGATTAAACACACTTATAAATCTTTTCCAGAGGGAGTGTTATCAGCATACCAGGATAACGCTGCAGTCATGACTGGGGGAAAAGGGCAATGGTTCATGCCCAATACAGAAAATAAATCCTATTCTTTTTTAACCGATGACATGCATTCAATGATGAAAGTAGAAACACACAATCATCCTACAGCTATTTCCCCTTACCCGGGTGCTGCAACCGGTTCCGG
>CAXGBD010000086.1:0-5144 GCA_964008355.1 uncultured Gammaproteobacteria bacterium
GACTTTGATCTTAGAATAATTGATTACTTAATGGATGAATTTAAAAAGCAAACAGGAATGGATATTTCTAAGGACTCACAAGCAGTTCAAAGACTCAAAGAAGCATCAGAAAAAGCAAAAACAGAACTATCAAACCAAGCTCAAACAGATGTTAATCTACCCTATTTGACTGCAGATTCATCTGGTCCTAAGCACCTTAATGTTACCCTGACACGTGCAAAACTTGAATCACTAGTTGAGGACTTAATCGTACAAACAATTGAGCCTTGCAAGATTGCCTTAAAAGATGCGGGTTTAAAAATTGGAGAGGTCAATGATGTGATTTTGGTAGGAGGGCAAACAAGAATGCCTAAAGTTCAAGCTGAAGTTAAGTCTTTTTTTGGTGTAGAACCAAGGAAGGATGTTAACCCAGATGAAGCTGTTGCGATGGGTGCAGCAATACAAGGTGGAGTGTTGTCTGGTGATGTTAAAGATGTCTTACTACTTGATGTGACTCCCTTATCATTAGGAATTGAAACTTTGGGTGCAGTTATGACTAGACTAATTGAGAAAAATACAACTATTCCTACTAAAGCCGAACAAATATTCTCAACTGCTGAGGATAATCAAACGGCAGTGACGATTCATGTTCTGCAAGGAGAAAGAGAGAGATCCCAGGACAATAAATCACTTGGAAGGTTTGATTTGACAGAAATTCCTGCTAAACCAAGGGGCTTACCTCAAATAGAAGTTGTCTTTGATATTGATGCCAACGGAATAATGAATGTTTCTGCAAAAGATAAAGAAACAGGTAAAGAACAAAAGATTGTCATTCAATCTTCTGGAGGCTTATCCGATGATGACATAGAGAAGATGGTTTCAGAAGCTGAAGCCAATGCAGAAGAAGATAAAAAATTTAGAGAATTGGTTGATATAAAAAATCAAGGTGATCAATTGGTACATGCAACTGAGAAAACACTTAAAGATCTTGGTGAAAAAGTTGAAACAGAAGAGCGTGGTAAAGTTGAATCAGCAATTGCTGAATTAACAGAAGCACTGAAAGGTGATGATAAATCAACGATAGAGGCAAAAGTTAAAACTTTAAGTGAAGCCTCAGTAGGCATTGCTCAGAAAGCTTTTGAAGAAGCACAAAGCAAAGCAGCTGATGCTGAAGAATCTAGCAATGGTTCTGGTGAAGAGAATGTTGTTGATGCAGAGTATGAGGAGGTTAACGAGGAAGAAAAAACCGAAGAAAAGACTGACTAATCGGTAATTAGAATCGTTATAACGAAATAAACTAGACGGATAGATTCCAATGCATCTATCCTTTCTAATATTAGGCATGCCAAGTGAGTAAACAAGATTATTATCAAACTCTAGGAATAGCTAAAAATTCATCCGATGCTGATATAAAGAAAGCATACCGCAAGCTTGCAATGAAGTACCATCCAGATAGAAATCCTGGAAACGCTGCCTCTGAAGAGAAATTCAAAGATGCTAAAGAAGCATATGAAGTGCTCTCTGACTCACAAAAAAGAAATGCATATGATCAATTTGGACATGCAGGAGTCAATTCGCAAGGAGGAATGGGGGGAGGTTTCAATCCTGGTGATTCAATCAATGATATTTTTGGAGATATGTTTGGTGATATCTTCGGATCAAGAAGAGGAGCAAGATCAAATAGTCAAAGAGGATCTGATTTACGATATGAGCTAACACTAGATTTAGAACAAGCTGTTTTTGGAGACAATATCAATATTAAAATTCCATCACTCACATCATGTAATTCATGTAAAGGAACCGGAGCAAAACCTGGAACTTCAGCAACAACATGTAATAGGTGTGAAGGCAGAGGGGCAGTCAGAGTCCAACAAGGCTTCTTTACACTTCAGCAAACATGTCCAGAATGTAGAGGTACAGGCCAAACCATTCAATCACCATGCCTAGACTGCAATGGTAGTGGAAGAGTCAGTAGAAATAGGACAATTTCCTTAAAAATACCTCCAGGAGTTGATGACAACGATAGGATTAGACTCTCTAAGGAAGGTGAGGCTGGATTAAACGGAGGACCTTCGGGCGACCTCTATGTTGACATTAATATAAGAGAGCACTCTATATTTACTCGCGAAGGCAAGAATCTTTTCTGTACTGTTCCTATAAGTTATTCGTCTGCTGTTCTGGGAGGTGTTGTTCAGGTCCCAACAATTAATGGTGCTGTCAATTTAACTATTCCTGCTGAAACACAATCAGGTAAATTATTTAGGTTAAAGGCAAAAGGCATACGCTCACACAGAGACAGAATAACTGGTGACTTAATTTGCAAAGTGCAAGTTGAAACACCAATTAATTTAAATTCAAAACAAAAAAAAATACTCAAGGAGTTTGAAGACTCAATCAAGAAAAGTAACAAGAACCATCGACCACAAAAAAGTAGCTGGAAAGATAGTGTTAAAAAATTCTTCGATCGTTTGTGATCTTAGAATCATAACCATTTGATAATCTATAATTAGTGATTCTCTAAATTAATATGATTGAATCTCCTTTTATTTTGTTTGGATACCAACATTTGATCATGCTGGCCCTATCAGGTTGTTGCATCATATTTTTCCCGTTATTTGCAAAAAATAAATTTGATATAAAAAGACAGGAACTAATTTCAAGCTGGATTGCCTATGTTCTAATTATTCATGAAATATCTAAACCATTCTATAGAAGCTATTTTTTTGGTGACTCATTTCTCACTGTTCTACCATTGCATCTTTGTAATCTTTCGGCATTCAGCATTGCAACATACTTACTGACACGTAAAAAAGTTTTTTTTGAAATAGCCTATTTTTGGAGCTTATCAGGAGGAACCATGGCTCTAATCACCCCTGAACTTGATCTAGCATTTCCAGACATAGAATGGTTTCCCTTTTTTATTGGTCATTCAGTGACACTTATGGGAGTGTTCTATTCCATCTTTTGTCACAATATTCATCCTTCAAGAGAGTCATTGAAAAAAGTTATCTTAATTTCTTGTGGTTCCTTAGTAATCATATTTATAATCAACACCTTACTAGGACCGTCTGCTAATTATTGGTATCTAAATAGTAAGCCCAATGCAGATTCGCTGATGAATTTCATGCCATCGCCCCCATTTCATATTCCAATTGCGATACTAATTGCTTTTGGATTTTTTTACTTATTAAACATTCCCTATAGAAAAAAATATAAAAAAATTCAAAATTAAATAGTGACACACCTTCGTCAAGACAATAAGATGTTACGGGTTCCAAACGAAAATATGAGGGAAGGATCCTTTAAATGATTCCTTCCTTTTTTTGCAAAACAGGCAAAATTAAGGAATATAAATTGAAACCAGCTATATTGGCACTTGAAGACGGAACAATATTTCGTGGTAAGTCAATTGGTGCTGATGGTCACACTACCGGTGAAGTTGTATTCAATACGTCAATGACCGGTTACCAAGAAATTCTGACAGACCCCTCCTACTATAAGCAATTAGTTACCCTCACATATCCTCATATTGGCAATACTGGAATCAATCAAGCTGATTTTGAAAGCACCAAAGCTTTTGTTGCAGGTTTAATTATTAGGGATATTTCAAGTGGAAATAATTGGCGAAAAGAACAGAGCTTGGATAACTTTTTAAAAGAGCAAAACATTATTGCAATTTCAGAAATCGACACAAGAAAACTAACTAATCACATAAGATTGAAAGGGTCTTTACGTGGATGCATTGTTAATGATGATCTCAATGAAAGAAATGCAATAAAGAAATCAAAAGAATTTCCTGGTCTTTCAGGTTTAGATTTGGCCAAAGCAGTAACTACGGAATCTACTTACGAGTGGGCTGATGGTAGCCTCGATATTTTTAATGAAACTGTAGCTATAAAAGATCTCAACTACCATGTTGTGGCATATGATTTTGGAATCAAAACAAACATTTTACGATCATTAGTTGATTACGGCTGTAAGTTAACAGTCGTGCCAGCAATGACAACTTATGAGAGTATTCTTTCATTAAATCCAGATGGAATTTTTTTATCCAATGGACCAGGTGATCCAGAGCCATGTGACTATGCTATTGATGCGATTGAGAAACTGCTGAAAGAAAACATCCCCATATTTGGAATCTGCCTAGGTCATCAGCTACTTGGACTGGCCAGTGGTGCGAAAACAGTAAAAATGAAATTTGGACATCATGGAGCCAATCACCCTGTTCAAAATATTAAAACTGGACGAGTCTTCATTACAAGCCAAAATCATGGATTTATGTTAGATGAGAAAAGACTACCAGAGACCCTCTGTGTTACTCATCGCTCATTGTTTGATGGATCCATTCAAGGGATAGAACGCAATGATTGCAAAGCATTCAGTTTTCAGGGACATCCAGAAGCAAGTCCAGGACCTCATGATGTCACAGAATTATTTTTGAAATTTATAAAAATGATGGATATATGCCAAAACGAAAAGATATAAGTAGTGTATTAATCATAGGCGCTGGTCCAATTGTTATTGGCCAAGCTTGTGAATTTGATTACTCAGGTACACAAGCATGCAAAGCACTAAAAGAGGAAGGCTACCGAGTTATTCTTGTCAACTCCAATCCAGCGACAATAATGACAGATCCCGATATTGCTGATTCTATTTATATTGAGCCAATTAACTGGCAAACCATAGAAAAAATAATTGAAAGAGAGAAACCTGATGCCATTCTTGCAACCATGGGCGGACAAACAGGTCTTAATACAGCTTTAGATTTGTCAACCAATGGAATATTGGAAAAACATAATGTCGAAATGATAGGAGCTACCAAAAAATCAATCGATACAGCAGAAGACAGGGAGCTTTTTAAAATTGCTATGAAAGAAATCAATATCGAGGTTGCAAAGTCAGGGTTAGTACACAATTTAGATCAAGCTTTCGAGGTCATCAATAAAATAAATTACCCTGTAATCATTCGACCATCTTTTACATTAGGCGGCACAGGTGGTGGTATTGCATACAACGAAGATGAATTTATAACGATCGTGAAAAGAGGCTTGGAGTTATCTCCAACGAATGAGATTTTATTAGAAGAGTCACTTCTTGGATGGAAGGAATTCGAAATGGAGGTTGTCAGAGATAATCAAGATAATGCCATTATTGTCTGTTCCATA
>CAXGBD010000087.1:0-5116 GCA_964008355.1 uncultured Gammaproteobacteria bacterium
CAAAAAATATATCAGATGAAGAATACGAATCAAAAATCTGGGAACAAATGAAAACTGTCTATGACCCTGAAATACCAATCAATGTCGTTGACCTTGGCCTGATCTATACCTGTGAAATTAAAAAGAATGATACTAATGAATACTCCGTTGTCATTGAAATGACTTTAACTGCCCCAGGTTGTGGTATGGCAGATGTACTGGTTGAAGACATCAAAGAAAGAGTAGAAATGCTACCGAGAATTGCCAAAGTGGAAGTAGCATTGGTCCTAGACCCACCTTGGAGTATGGAGATGATGTCAGAGACCGCCAGATTAGAGGCGGGTTTGATCTAGTTTTATTCTACTGAACAAAAACAGTAATAATACATGCCTCTAGGATCGTTGAAATTATTCAGTAGGTTTGATTGCTGCTCAAAGGTTTTAATAATAGGAGGTAATGAGTCAGAAGCTGTGGAGAATCCAAGAAAATCCAAAAAAGATATCATCTTGGACATCCGATCGTTATCAATAGAAAAACCAAAATTAAATCCAAAATCCATCTCCCTTTCAATCAACTTGACTCCATAATCATCTAGTTCAGCCAGATTTCCTGCTGCAGCGATTGCATCCTCAATATCACCCAATTCATCAATGAGTCCGATCTCTAAAGCCTTCTCGCCCGTCCATACTCTACCCCTAGCAATAGCATCAACTTCCTCATTAGACATGGATCTGTTTTCACCCACCTTAGAGATGAATTTAAGATAAATATTATCAACCGCCATTTGGATTATTTCTTTTTCCCTATCTGATAAAGTTTGCATTACAGAGGTAGTCAGATCGACTGTTGAATAACCGTCCTCATGAAGCCCAATTTGATCAAAAGTTCTCTCGAAGGTAGGTAAAAACCCTCCCACACCTATTGATCCTGTAATAGTCGTAGGATTTGCAAAGATTTTATCTGCCGGTGCAGAGATATAATAACCACCCGATGCAGCAACACTGGACATTGAAGCAACAATAGGTCGACCGCTTGCTTTGAATCTTTCCAGCTCGTCAGCAATTACCTCTGATGCGTAAGCGCTCCCTCCTCCACTATCGACTCGTAATACCAAAGCTTTGACTGATTCGTCAAAATAAGCCTTGCGGATAAGCGATATAAAATCATTACCAGCAATTTCTCCAGGTCCACCGTCGCCATCAATAATGCTGCCAGAGGCAATAATGAGTCCCACATTATTCTCTTGCAATCCACTATAAGGATTATGAGCAAGTTCGGCAGCATTCTGGTAGTCATTCATCCAAATAGTATTTATCGAATCATCCTCTTCATCACCTGAAAGAGAAACAAGGTAGTCTCTAAACTCTCTTTCATTAACCAGTTTATCTACCAATCCAGCATCCAAGGCTGCCTGGGCTGCATCACCTTCGGTGAGTTTTAAAAAATTTTCTGGTGAATCGATATAATCTTTCAGAGCATTCACATCCATACCTCTTGCCGTGCTGACTTCACTCAGATAGGTATCCCATAGATCTGAAATCCATTCGACAATATTTTGTTTTGCCTCATCAGACATGTCATCCCTAAAAAAAGGCTCTACAAAAGCTTTGTATTCGCACGTCTCGCAACGAAAGACATTGGCATCTACATAAAATTTTTCGAAAAAAGATTTGAAATAAACTCTAAAGGATCTGTATCCATCGATTATCAGTTCTGAATAATCATGTAAATATACCTCATCAGCATGTGCTGCAAGATAATAAGAACCTGTTGTATAACCATAGCTGCTGTAAGCAATTATCTTCTTCTCAGAAGTTTTAAAATCCTCCAAAGTACTAGCCACGGCCTGCAATTTGGATGGACTGGCGCCACCAAATTTTTCTAGATCAAGTAGCAAATATTTAATTCTGTCATCGTCTTTTGCTGATTCAATCACTTTGATTAGATCCGATAAAAGAACCTCTGGAACCACTGAATCCGTCAATTGACCCAGTGTCCTCTCAAATTCTGTTTGTGATAGTTCCTCAACAATTGGTCCATTGATATCAAGCACTAATATTGCATCTTCTGGAATGTCGACCTTTGATCCAGTCAGACCTCCTATAATTGCTCCGATAATAATAATCAAAATAACTACAAGAGCAGCCCTTTTTAAAAAGACAAATGTGCTGTCCAAAAATGTCCCTAATCTACTGAATACGGTTTTAATGCTCATTAAATATGACTCCTAATAAACTTTACTGATAAGTAATTTGGTATATCACGCCATTATCGTCATCGCTTAACAGCATGGAACCATCAGGCAAAACTAATAAATCAACTGGTCTGCCTAAGGTTTTTTCCTCTTTCATCCAACCATCTGCGAATACTTCATATGAAACAGCTCGATCCTCATCCAATCTAACCAAGGTAATCCGGTAACCGCTCTTCTTTGATCGATTCCAAGAACCATGTTCTGCTATAAATATTTGGTTTTTATATTCATCTGGAAACATGGTGCCTGTATAAAAAGTCAGGCCAAGAGCAGCAACATGAGCATCTAGTTCCTGGACAGGAGGCGTTATGTCACTACAATTCCCAAGACTGTCAAATCCCTCATTATCAGGAATATTACTCGCATGGCAAAAAGGGAAACCAAAATGCTCTCCTTCCTTACTCAATCGGTTAAGTTCGCCAGGAGGAATATCATCTCCCATCATATCCTTGTTGTTGTCGGTGAACCAGAGGTCGTTTGTTTTTGGATGAAAAGTTATACCAACGGTATTTCTAATGCCTTGGGCAATTACTTCTTTGTTAGAACCATCTGTGTCAATCCTAGTAATAACCCCATAATCTGGTTCGTCACAAATATTGCAGGGCGCACCGATAGGAATATAGAGTTTGCCATCCGGTCCAAACGTTATATAACGCCAGCCGTGATGACGATCGGTTGGATACGATTTGTTGATAATGCTGGATTTAGGTGCATTTAATCGATTCTCTATATCTTCAAATTTGTGAACTCTGTGAATTTCAGCTACATAAAGATTACCGTCTTTAAAAGCAACCCCGTTGGGCATATACAGGCCCGAGGCAATGGTCAGTACCTCTGGTTCTGAATAGATACCAGAAACGGCATACACCTTTCCTGCTCTCCTTGTTGAAACAAATAAAGTACCTTTATCCCCTAAAGCCATGGATCTTGCACCAGGAACTTGATCAGTTAGAACCTTAATTGAAAAACCTTCAGGCAAATCAATATCTGGCATTTGAAATGCTGATGTAGATGAAAAGGTGATAAGAAATGCAATAGAAATTGCTAACGTATGAAGAAATTTACTCATGCTGTATTAAACTTTTTCTTTAATTCTTGCGGATCTGCCACTTCTCTCCCTGAGATAGTAAAGCTTAGCCCGCCTAACATCACCACGTCTCTTTACTTTTATTTCAGTAATGAGCTTACTATGGGTTTGAAACACTCTTTCAACGCCCTCTCCATTAGATATTTTTCTGACGGTAAAGGATGAGTTTAGTCCTCTATTTTTCTTTGCTATAACGATGCCTTCAAAGATTTGTAATCTTTCTCGTCCACCTTCTCTAATTCTAACTTGAACAGCTACGGTATCTCCTGAGTTAAACTCCGGGATATCATCTCTTAATTGTTGTTTCTCTATATCTTCAATTAAATTAGTCATTCTGTTACACCGTCTAAATTGAGCCAGCATTATATATTAAATTAACTATTTTTAGTTAACTCTTATTTTCTAATTCCTCTTGATATTCTTGAAGCATATTTTTTTCATCATCACTAAGCTTTTTTGTTTTTATGAGATCGGGACGTCTTTCAAATGTTCTCCCTAAAGCCTGCTTTAAGCGCCATCTGTTTATTGCTTTATGATTGCCACTGACTAACACTTCAGGCACAGGCATACTTTTAAATACCTCTGGTCTTGTGTAATGAGGATAGTCTAATAGATCATCTGTAAATGAGTCTTGTAAAGCGGAGAGCTCATCACCTAATGTTCCCGGTATTAATCTAGCTACTGCATCAATAATCGCAGATGCGGCAATCTCACCTCCACTAAGTACAAAACTTCCTATAGATATCTCAATAGCATTATCCGTCATATCAATGACTCTTTCATCAATGCCTTCATATCTCCCTGAAACAAGTATTAAATCATTTAATTTTGAAAATGCATTTGCTTGTTTTTGGTCAAATAAAGCACCTTGTGGTGACAAAAAAACCACAGGGCAGTTCTCTGGGACACCTTGCTTGGCATACTCAATAGCTCCTAGAAGTGGTTCAGCTTTTATTACCATGCCAGGTCCACCTCCATAAGGTTTATCATCTACTGAACGATTGTTGTTCTCACAATAATTTCTAGGATTAATATATTCAATATCAATAATTTTTTCTTTTTGTGCTTTTCCTATAACTCCATAATCAAGAGAAAAACTCAAATTTTCTGGAAATAGTGTTACAACTTTGAATTTCATTTATACGAGCTTCTTAAACAGACCAATCGACTTTAATATACTCTAGATCGATATTGACTTCTTTTATGATTTCATCCATGACAAAAGGTATTAATATTCTTTTGTTATTTTTACCTTTAACCACTAACACATCATTGGCTCCTGTCTCAAATAATGAATCCACTATACCAATTGATTCTTGGTCTATACTTATAACCTTAAGCCCTTCTAAATCTGACCAATAATATTTTTGATCACCTAAATTTGGCAATTCTGACCTCATAATTTTAATTTCTGAATTTTTTAATTTTTCAGCCTGTGTCCTATCATCAATATCTCTTAGCTTAACGATAATTTTGTTATGGTTTTGTTTTCCTTCCACCACTGTATAAACCTGATCTTTTCCATCTTTTTGGATGATCCAAGAGGAGTATTGGACTATATTTTCTGGAGGTGAAGTAAATGAGACAATTTTTAGCCAACCTTTAATACCATGTGCATCAGTTATTTTTCCCACATGAATTTTTTTATCATGTTTCATGATAAAGATTTAAATAGCTAAAACGTTATACAACCAAGTAATAATTAGGATTTAACAGTCTTGTTATTTTCTTTATCCTCAGTCGGTGTTTCTTCTGCTGCCTCAGGTTCGGCTTTGGTTTCAGCTGCAGGCTCTTCT
>CAXGBD010000088.1:0-5097 GCA_964008355.1 uncultured Gammaproteobacteria bacterium
ATTCTTGGATTTGATATCCCTCCCTTATCTGTTTGCATTCTCTATGAGATGTCAGGTCGGAAAGCTTTTTCCAAATCTTTTTGTGCAGCCGGCGGGGTTTTTTCATAGTGATCAAGTTCCATAGCGAAAGTGCCCTCACCTCCTGTGAGTGATTTGAGTGTGGTCTGGTAGTCTCCGAGCTCCGCCAATGGCACTTCTGCTGATATTCTCACCCTATTTCCTGCAATTGCGACACTACCAGCGATTCGACCTCGAATGCCAGACAAATGGCCAGTGATATCGCCCACATAGCTACTAGGGATAGTGACCTCTATTTTAGCAATTGGCTCCAGCACCATGGGTTTTGCTTTGGAAATAGCGTCAGAGAAAGCACGTTTACCCGCGGCGACGAATGCAACTTCCTTGGAATCCACCGGGTGGTGTTTACCATCGTAGACAATGACCTTCACGTCCTGCAACGGATAACCAGCAATAGCACCTTCGTCGAGCACTTGTTTAACACCCTTCTCCACTGCAGGTATGAACTGCCTCGGTATATTGCCACCAACAACTTTATTGGAAAATTCAAACCCACTACCTCGTGGTAATGGTTCAATTCTCAAGAATACTTCTCCAAACTGTCCTGCACCGCCTGTCTGCTTTTTATGTCGATGGTGACCCTCAGCTTGACAGGTTATAGTCTCCAAGTAAGCTATCTTGGGTGGGTGAGTGGAGATATTGATGCCGAACTCTTTCCTCATACACTCAAGCGCAACACGGAGATGTAGCTCACCCATCCCTCGAAGCACGGTCTCATTTACCTGAGCATTGAATTCTACCTTCACGCTTGGATCCTCTGTGGTCAGCTTATTCAATGCGTCTGACAACTTTTTTTCCTGACCCCGTTTCATGAGTTCCAAGGCCACGCCATACATGGGTGGTGGCATTGGCATAGACTTCATGTGCAGTTCATCTTCATCGTGACTGGAATGAACAACAGTATCGAAACGAAGGTCTTCTATTTTTGAGACAGAACAAAGATCCCCTGATACTGCGGTTGAAATTTCTTTAAGATCTTTACCCTGGGCTTGATACAAATGAGCAAGTCTTACTGTTTTTCGTTGATCACCGATAAAAACCTGATCACCCTTGCTAATTGAACCTTGATGGACTCGAAAGGTCGCGAGTCGACCTATATAAGGATCAACGTTGACCTTGAAGACATGGCCTACAAAATGGCCATCCATGTCGCCCGCACTCATTATGATAGCTTTTTTTTCCCCTTGATCATTAAAGAATTCCGGAGGATTTCCCTCCATCGGACTTGGCATGAGCTTGGATAAAATACGTAACAATTGTTGAATACCGACACCTGTATCAGATGAAACGAAGCAGACAGGAATTAAGTGGCCGGCCCGCAAGGCACGCTCAAACGGATCATGGAGCTGATCCGGATTGATGTCCTCATCCTGCTCCAGATAGGCTTCCATAAGTTCATCATCTAGCTCCACGACTTGGTCAACGATTTCCGTATGGGCTGCTTCCACAGAAGCGAAGTCTGGTGTTTCATCTGTGGATTCAAAGAAACAATCTGCTATGGCTTTTCCTTGTTGCGCAGGTAGATTTAGTGGCAGGCATTGTCGGCCAAATGTTGTTCTAATTTCTTTAAATATGTCTTGTAGGTTTATATTTTCTGCATCGATTTTGTTAATAATGATAAGCCGACAGAGTTTGCGTTGTGCACTGAAGTCCATCATGCGTTGAGTAATAAGTTCGATACCTGTTTGGGCATTGACAACAATCGCCGCGGTATCGACAGCGGGTAACACACTCAAGGCGCGTCCCATGAAATCCGGATATCCAGGAGTGTCGAGCAGATTGATGAAAGTGCCATCGGTTTCAAGATAACATGTGCTCACATCGAGTGAGTGTTGGAGGCGCTTCTCTTGGTCTGTGAAATCACAAACTGTGGTACCCTTGTCGACACTCCCGGCTGATTGAATAGCTCCTGACTTTTCTAGCAGGGCTTCGATCAGTGTGGTTTTTCCGGACCCTGCATGGCCTACCACAGCAATATTTCGAATATTCTTAGTGCTATGGAGTGTCTGATGTGTCACCGCTGAAATCCCTCCTTGCTACTTAAAAGAAAATATTAATCTTCTGATTATGAAAAAGAAGAACCACAACTGCATGTAGTTGCAGCATTAGGATTTTTTATGACAAACCTAGCACCTTGAAGATCTTCTTGAAAGTCAATTTCGGCCCCGGTTAAATACTGAATACTCATTGGATCTACCACAAGTCTCACCCCTCTCTTTATCACCTCAGTATCATCCTCCTCTTTGCTTTCATCAAAGGAAAATCCGTACTGAAAACCGGCACAACCACCTCCGGTTACATACACTCTTAAATTTAAATTCGGGTTTTCCTCTTCAGATAGTAACGACCCTACTTTCATGGCAGCAGCATCCGTAAATATAATAGCTTCGGTGCCTATGTTGTTGTCTGCTTTTACTGACATAGTATCCATGTTATCTGATTGCAGTTGTAAAATGAACTTTCAAAGAAAAGTTAGGAATTCGTTCAAAACCTTTTCATAGACGTCTTGTTTGAACCAAACCACTTCTTTTGCTGGGATTGCAGGATTAACCCATTTCCACTCATCAAATTCTTGATTTTTTTTTGAATCACAGGTCAAGTCCACTAATTCATCTGAGCCATTGAGTTTGACTAAAAACCATTTCTGTTTCTGACCAACGACCTGAGGTGAAGCATTGTTCAGCTTTTTTAAAAACTTTTTAGGAATTTTATATTGATACCATTCTTTAGATTGATAGATGACTTCAACATGGTCTTTTGTTAGACCTGTTTCTTCCAACAGCTCTCGATACATTGCAGATGTCAGAGATTCTCCAATCCTGATACCTCCTTGTGGAAATTGCCAACCACGCTGGTGTTTCCTTTTTGCAAAAAATAGTTCTTGCCGATTATTAATTAAAACTATACCAACATTAGCCCTATAGCCCTGTTGATCAATTACATCAGTCATAATAGTTATTTCTCTGAGAAATAAGATCTACCCTGTTCCATCAATTGAACAAATTTATCTTCATCTCCAGAACTTATAAAATCAAAAATTTCTTTAATAGCGTTACTGAGTTCTGAGATTGTTTTTAGACTAAATTCATTCAAATATTGAATTTCATAATACAGATGAGGGTTTTCATCAGTTACTCTTTTCGCAACATCTAGTTGGTCTTTAAATGTGGTACTAGACAAATTAGTGAGCAAATCCTTATTCTCTCCACTAGAATAAAGGGCTTTTGCAAAAGCTATATTAAGCACATGTGATAACCCGAGAACGTATGAAATGGCATAATCATGATTCTCAAGTGACATTTCTATTTGTTGAGCAGTTGTTGCTTCAAAAAGTTTTTGTGCTTCTTGCAATGACTCCGTTGAACCAACATTCATAAAGATGATGTGTTTACCAGTCAGTAAATCTGTATCTGGGCCAAACATCGGATGTATAGATGTTACCTTGATGCCTTTTTTAGACATTTGCCATAAGGTCTTTTTCAACGGTGTCTTCAAAGATCCAATATCAAAAATAAGTCCACTTCTACCTTCTTCAAGGATTTCATTTAAAATTGTTAATGATTCTCTGAGAGGTGCTGCTACAACAGTGATATCGAAATTATCTTCCAGTGACTTCCATGATGCAAAAGTTTTAACTTCATCACATTCGGCTTTGGGATCTGCTATAAATACCTCAAAACCTTGAGATTTCAAAAATTCTACAAACCAATTACCCATTCTACCTGCGCCACCGATAACCAATGCCGATTGACCACTGCCTTGTCCTTCTTCCTGGACCCTTGCTTTCTCCTGAGTTCGCAATGAGCTCTTAATTAAAAGTTGCATTACATCAACGATAACATCGGGTTGCATATTCAATTTTTCTGCATAATCTGCAGCTAATTCTAAGACCTGTTTTTCTCGTAAAAAATCTTGAGTTGGTTGACCTGCTTTTCTTTTGATTGAGCCAATCTTTATAGACAATGACTGGCGTTGATGAATAAGATCAATGATCTGCATGTCCACATCAGTGAGTTGTTCTCTGAGTACTTTAAGATCAGTCATACATTACAGTCCTTCATTGGTAGTTATTCAAAAAGTTATAATAAATTACGAAGAATTTTTTCGCTGGCTCCTTAAGGCTGGTATGATTCTTAGTGGAGACTTATTATATCAAATCGATTATTACATTATGTCTAAGATAATAAATCAATCTTCAATAAAAAACCCACTTACAGTTTTAAAATCATGGCTGCAGGAAGCAATTGAATCGGAATTGCAACCCAACCCAAATTCAATGGCATTGGCTACTGTCAATTCCAAAGGAGAACCAAATGTCAGGATGCTCTTATGTAATGAAATAAATATCGAACAAGGGTATATAGTTTTTTTTACTAATTATAATTCTGTTAAAGGCATTGAGATTAAAGATAACTCAAAATCCTCTGCTGTTTTTCATTGGGATAAGTTGGGCTATCAAGTAAGAATTAAGGGGAAAATTATTCAATCTCCTAATGAGGAGAGTGATGAATACTTTGCGTCACGCCCACTTGGTAGCCAAATAGGGGCTTGGGCAAGTAATCAAAGCAGTCCTGTTAAAGACCGCCAAGCGCTTGACCATCAATTCAATGAGACCCTGGATCAGTTTGAAATAGAAGATGACTCCATGTCTACAATCGGTAAAAAAATACCTCGACCATCAAATTGGGGAGGCTATCACTTTTGGACTGATGAAGTTGAATTGTGGAAAAACCGCAAAGATAGGCTGCATGATCGCCTTCATTTTAAACGTGATTTATCTATCCATGATAACCGTGTTGAAGCAACTAACAATTGGATCATCACCAGGCTTCAACCATAATTGTTTGACATTGCCATAAAATAAAGTTGTAGTATTTACTACTGAGTTTCTAATCACCATGATTGGATTGGGAAACTGGTGAATACAAAATTCCAGTGCTGCCCCCGCAACGGTGATCGAGTAAAATCCAATAGCTGGACAGTTGATCTGTTCAAACCACTGTAGAAATATGGGAAGGT
>CAXGBD010000089.1:0-5036 GCA_964008355.1 uncultured Gammaproteobacteria bacterium
CGCATGATATCAATTGAATGCAGTTGGCCAGAAACTATTTGCTTAATCGCTTGTGAAGAGTTTTTGATGCCTAAGTCATCAGCAAAAGCATTGCCGCTTCCTCCTGGAATAACTCCCAATGGAAGATGTGATCCTTGTCCTGATTTCATCAACCCATTGACTACTTCATGAATAGTGCCATCTCCTCCAACAACAACTAAACCATCGTATTTTTCTAACTTTTCGTTGGTAATAAAATCTAAAAAATATCCAGGATATTCACTATAAAAAGTATCATGATCAATGCTGGCCACTTTAAAAGATTGCCAAATGTTTGGTAGCCTTTTTACTGTTCTACCATGGCCAGCAAACCGGTTGACCAATATACATATTTTTTTATTCTGTGCTCTGTTCATTAGTTATAAAAAATATACCTTTCTCTTCTTTATTACAAAGCAAATCCGATTTATACTGCTTTCCAGCATTCGAGACATCATTGTCTTGATATTTCACAAACAGAAAATAAGGAGCTATCGTGAGTGATTCGGGATTAGGTTTCTCTTATAAAAAATTTATAGCTTTAATCATTGTTTTTGCTTGCTGTATATTGTTGTTTGAGTTTGTAGGCAATTTCGGCGGTAATTTGATCAAAGCTCAAGTCAAAGACACCACGAGTAAATACAACAAAGACAGAACGCAAGAAGATAGAATTTCACCTGTCTTCACGCTAGCAAAAAAACAACAACAAACATCTGAGATCACAACTGTGAAAACTGTCCCTACTTCATTAACGACTGCAATGAATGGTGAATCAGTCTATAACTCTGCTTGCCTTGCTTGTCATACAACCGGAGCGGGAGGCGCACCCCTTTTGGGCGATTCAACGGCTTGGGAAACCAGAATGGAACAAGGTATTGGGACTCTCACCAAGCGCGCCGTTGAAGGCTATGTAGGCAATAGTGGCATTATGCCCGCAAAAGGTGGTCGTCTTGATCTTACTGACCAAGAAGTAGAAAGTGCTGTTGTTTATATGCTTGAGCAATTTTAAAGTTGATGGTCACATCTGTAGTTTTTTATTCTGGCGATTTGAGAGCTGAGAGCGAGCACCTTCAATCTGGAAATAAAATTATTACCGACGCCCCAATCGATAACGAAGGAAAGGGTGAGGGCTTTTCACCAACTGACTTGGTTGCCACTTCCCTTGCAAATTGTATGTTAACCATAATGGGGATTGTTGCCCGTCGACACGAGGTTAATATTGATGGAACTCGTGCTGATGTAGAAAAAATAATGGGCACTGAACCAAGAAGAATTGCTGAAATACAAATCGAATTCTTTTTCCCCAATAGTTATGATTCAAAAACAAAAATAATACTGGAGCAAGCGGCACTAAACTGCCCTGTTGCTAAAAGCCTTGCTGAATCACTACATCAAAGTATTAGTTTTAACTACGATGGCAGCTCATAGAAAGATTTTTCTATTATTTTATCCCTACCTCTAATTCATTGATGCGCTGTTGGAGCTCTTGTATTGCTTTTTCCTGAATCGAACAAAATTCTTCTAATTCAGTTCGCTCTATCAAGTCCATCTTTTTTATCGCATCTTTGATCAGAAATCTAATATTCTTCTCAATATCTTCCTTAGCCTGCAGTGCAGAGTCGGGCAACAATGCAGATATTTTTTTCGTCCAATCTTCAAAATTATTATTTTCCATCATCGATTCCTTGTAAAAACTTAAGTATTATCATTAATCATAAGCAGAACAACTGAATTAACTAGTATAGCTTTAAAAAAATGACTACTAATCAATCATCCCAAAAAGGCGATCTTCCGACTAAGGCGCCAGAAAAAAAAACAGGAGTTGTATCTAAATTTGCATGGTTTGTAATACTGGTATTATTAATCTCTGGAATCGGGACTTCGTTCTGGTATGGACAACGGTTAATACTCTCGTTTGATGAATCTTTAAATCAAACAACTAAACAGTTTGAAGCAACTGCTAGTGCGCTCTCTGAAAATAATCAAGTGCTGGATTCTATTATGACTGATCAAGAAAATATGGCAGGCTTTTTTAAAGCACAAGCTACTATTCTAGAGCAATTACAGAACAAAAGTATGACACAGCAAGAGCTATTAACTGATCTACAAAATCAAGTGGCTTTGATACCTTCAGTGCCTGCCGATGATCGAAACAATTGGTTGATCAGCCAAGCTAAATATTTTTTAACTATGGCACAAGCAGAACTCTTATTATTTGGGAACCAAGCATCAGCACAGTCTGCCTTACGCTCTGCACTACAATCTATTCAGCTTTTACCTGACCGTTATTTAGCAATCAATCAGGCAATAAAATTAGCTTTATCAAAACTTGATCCTGAAGGGTCAACAATAAAGAAAAATCAAATTATAGGAAGATTGCAAAATATTGATAGATCCTTTGTTTTGCTTTTAAGCAATAAAATTAATATGAATCAAATAGAAGAACAGTCAACCACTAAAAAAACATTTGATCTAATGTTGAGGGCAGCTGGTACAAAAATAACTAAAGCTATCGAAGAACTGATCATTGTAAGAACAGATGGTGATACCAGAAGCTTAAAACTCAGCAAAACCCAAGAACAAATAATGAAATCAATGGTTAGCCTTAATCTCAACATGGCAAGGATTGCAATTTTGCAGAGTAATGATGATCAATTTCAATCCTCACTGGACGGTTGTGAAGAGTTGATTAAGCAAACACTCGGTATAAACGCAGCGGGCATCACTGAACAACCACCTGGTGTCATCGAACTGCTCAATGAGCTTAAACAATTAAAAGATTTTAGATTAAAGCCAAGTATTTCAGAAATTCAAGATGCAATAACTTTGTTAGAAGCGGTAGACTCATTATGAAATTTGCTCTGTGGGGATTCCTGTTACTGGTTCTGATCGGCCTGGGAGTCCATTTTTTATTAGAAGATAATGGCTATGTTCTGATTGAATTTCTCAGTTATTCCTTTGAAACATCGCTGCCAATTTTTATCATAGTATTAATAGTTCTCTATCTCTTAGTTAGGCTTCTTGGTTTGATTTGGCATTCACCTAAGATTCTCAAACAAAAAATGGCTGCAAAAAAATTTGAAAAATCAAACAAATTACTGCATGAGGGGTTAAATTTAGTTGGGAAAGGTAACTTTACCAAGGCTGAAAAAAAACTCAAAGCATCGATAGACGATATTCATGCCTCTTTGCTGGCTTTCTTGATGGTATCCGATATATCTCAGAAAAATGGGGGCGAACAAAGCAGAGATGCATGGTTGGAAAAAGCCCTTGCAAAATACCCCGAATCAGAAATATATATACTATTGCATGCATCTCAACAAAGGATAAAAGAGCAGGATTACACTGCTGCACAGGATTACATTAATACCATACTGGATAAAGATCCCAATAATCCAATAGCGCTGAAACTTCTATCTCAATGCCTTTACAAAACTCAGCAGTGGAGACTTCTTACACAAAAAGCAAAGTCTATTATCGAGCAAGTAAAACCTAATCAAATGACTGATTTATATATTGCTAAAGCGTTTACAGAAAGCGCTAAAGAACTCGTGAAAGATCAGCAACAAATGGAAACCTTATGGCACAAAGTGCCCTACTCCTTGACAAATAACGTTTTGATTTTGACTACAAAAATTGAATCAATGATGCTTAATGGCCAGGTAAATGCTGCAGAAAAAGAACTAAGAAAGCATATTCCAAAAACATGGGATAAAAAATTAATCGCCCTTTTTGCCAAGCTTGAAAGTCCAGATCTTTCAAAACTGAGTAAACAAATGGATCGTTGGCTTGTGGATAGACCTCGCGATGCAAACCTATGGCAAGCTGCAAGTCATTTAGCAAAGCGCGATGAGCTTTGGAAACAAGCAAAACAATTTATTGAAAGATCGATTGAAATTAATGAAAATCCATTTGCTTATAATCAACTAGGTTTTATTTTGCTTGAATTAGGACAACAAGACGCTGCGATCAAAGCATTTGAGCAAGCCATGAATCTAAATAACGACTGACACATCGATTCGATAACCGTTTAATTGACTTAAAAGATCGAAAAAGAAATTGATACTCAAGCCCACCTCATGAATAAGAATGCTGAACAGTTGAAAAAGAATTTTCTTCACCACTTAGAGACAGAAAAAAGATTCTCTGTTAACACAATAACAAGCTATCAAAGAGACTTGGCCAGCCTTGAAAGTTATTGCTTTGATAACCAGATTAACAGTTGGCAAGAATTAAAGCCTCATCACTTGAGAGCTTTTTCCTCGAAAATTTTTAACCGTGGATTAGGGCCCAGAAGTATTCAGAGGCGCCTGTCAGGTATTCGTAGTTTTATGAACTATCTATTGAGAGAAAATTTGATAAAATCCAACCCTGCTAACGGCATTAGAACGCCGAAAGCACCCAAACGTTTGCCCGATGTGCTGGATGTTGATCAGGTTAATCAGTTATTAAACATTAAAGCAACCAATCCAATTAGTCTCAGGGATAAAGCTATTTTGGAATTGTTGTATTCTTCAGGATTAAGGCTTTCTGAGTTGGTTTCTTTAAATCCAATCGATTTAAACTTGAAAGACAAAAGTATGACTGTTCAAGGTAAAGGTGAGAAAACCAGGTTGCTACCGATAGGTCAGAAAGCAATAGAAGCCGTTAATCAGTGGTTAGAGGTTAGAGTGCAACTTGCTCATATGGATGAAGAAGCATTATTTGTAAGCTCAAAAGGGAGGCGGTTAAGTCAACGTGCAGTCCAATCAAGAATTGATCACTGGGCTAAGCAAACTGGTATGCAACAAAATATTTATCCACATTTATTAAGGCACAGTTTTGCCACACATCTCTTGGAAGCCAGTGGCGATTTAAGAGCAATACAAGAACTACTGGGACATAAAGATATCAGCACCACTCAAATTTACACCCACTTGGATTTTAAACACCTAGCGGAAACATACGACAAAACCCATCCCCGTTCTGGAAAAAAATGAAGCAAGATCTTAATAAAAATTTTGATTTCGGATATGAGC
>CAXGBD010000090.1:0-5023 GCA_964008355.1 uncultured Gammaproteobacteria bacterium
TGACTGCTAAGTATAAAAGCGATCTTTCGTTATCATAATCATTCAATGTTTCTGCTAACTCCAAGAGTCCAGCAACGCCAGTGGCATTATCGACTGCACCATTATAGATGTTGTCCCCTCCCTGTCCTTCTTTAGTACCTAAATGATCCCAATGAGCCATCATGAGAATAAATTCATTGGGTCTTAGTGAACCTTTTTTTACTGCTGCGACATTATGAGAATTCTTAAACTTAATCTTGTTATTTAGTTCTGCTTTAAGCTTGAGACCTTTCATAACTAAAGGTTTGAAATTAGAACTCAGAGCTTGCTGTTTAAGTTTTTCAAAATTAAGTCCAGATTTTTCAAAGAGACTTTGAGCTACAGAATGTGTTATCCACGCTTCAACTTTGACTCGATTCAATCCCATGTCTTCTCGTTTTAAATCAATCTGTTTTCCTTGCCAACTAGTTTCCACAACTTGCCATGGATAAGCAGCTGGAGCTGTTTCGTGAATAATGATGACAGCTTCTGCTCCCTGCCGAGCAGCTTCTTCGTATTTATAAGTCCATCTGCCGTAGTAAGTCATAGCATTGCCTTTAAATAAGGTAGGATCTTGTGTTGCAAACCCTGGATCATTAATCAGAAGCACGGCAGTTTTGCCCCTCATATCAATGCCCTCATAATCATTCCATCCGTATTCTGGAGCAACAATACCGTACCCAGCAAATACCAGTTCACTCTCCTCAACAGCAACTTCTTCCTGTACTCTTTTAGTCCAGTAAACAGCTTCGGCTCCTTGCTGAAGTTTGTGTTCCCCATCATCTTGAAGAATGGAGATATAGGATCCTTCCTTGACTGAAACTTCAACCAAAGGAACATCAAGTAAATAATCCCCGTTGATCGGTTCAAGAGAAAACTCTTTGAAAGCATTTACAAGATATTCTTTTGTTTTCTCCCCTCCTTCACTTCCAGGAGCTCTCCCTTCAAATTCATCGGATGCAAGTATTTGTATGTGTTGATGTAGGTGTTGCTCATCAATTTTATTTGTCGACAATTCTTGGCCATCATAACCATCGGTGTGGCTGAAGATAATGGTCGTGTGCAATAAAATGAGTGATGCGATGATTTTAATCTTGTTCATATTATTAACTCTCAATAATTTATTTCTTTTTAGTCTTGGTTAGAAATTTGCTAATCGCCTTTTTCTGATCTGCAGAATCCATAGTGAGCATGAATTGTTCATAATCCATGTGCATGATCCCTTTAAAAAGAGTCATAGCTAATTCATTTGAACTGCGTTTTATCATTTGTGCAGCTAAAGGTGGTTTGAATGAATATTTCTTCACCCATTTTCTAAGACAGGTTTCTTGATTCTCATTTGCAAAAACTTCATCGATAAAACCCCAAGATAATAGTTCATTGGCATCATGAAAGTCACCGCCAATAACCATTTGCTTAGCCCTAGCAACTCCGACTAAGTTAATTGCCAAAGGCAGACCCAACCAGTTTAAGCTCATTCCTAAATTGATTTCTGGATAACCAACTTTAGTATTCTCATCAGCAATTCTAAAATCACAAGCAGAAGCAATAACGGCTGCGCCTCCCAAACAATAACCCTGCATCAAGCAAATTGTTATTTGCTCAATCTCTAAGATTGATTGTATGAGATCTTTGCCTCTGTTGTGCTTCCACTGATATAGCTTTGATTGATCTGATCTAGATTGTTTAAGATCTGCTCCGACTGAAAAATCCTTGGCATTTGATCTGAAAACAATAACTTTTGTTTTAATATCTTTTCTAATTTCAGAGCAAAAATCAGTCAGTTCAACCATTAACCCTTCATTCAGAGCGTTGCGGTTATCTACTCTGTTAAGAAAAACATTTGTCACGCCTAATCTCTTTTTGACTTGGAGGTATTTGTATTTATGCATTTTTCTTCTTATCCCATCGCATTAACAAACTCAATAACTAGATATATAGATAATTTAGTTTAAATGAAAGAAACTGCCATCATAATCAAGCAAACTATAGAACCCATCCATAAAAGTGTTCTTAGATAAATAATTCCTGCAGCATACGAGATTAAAAATAGGACTCTAAAAATAAGCCAGCACATAGCCAGCGAGATATTATCCACTTCTAGCATTATAGAAAGAAGACATAAAACTAAAAATGCAGGGAAGCTTTCGTAAAAATTTGTTGATGCTCTCCTTACTCTCCCAGACATTCCAGACTCTTCCACTACCCCATCTCTGTTAGAAAGCAAATATTCCGCATTCTTGACATTTAAGATCATTGGTAATAACCAAATGTGTAAAAGTGCCAGCAACAATGAGAAAAGAATTAAGGTTTGCATGATTAACTCCATTAATAGATTTAACTTTATTCTAAAGACTTTACGGTCATAACAAGTCTACTGCAAGATAAGACCATAATAATTTATTCCCCCTCAATAATAATATCTATTTAAGTTATTGATTTAATTGGGTATTAGTTCGACTTTGTATCAAGTTTACATCAATTAAAATTAAGGACTGGGAGTGTAAAATAAAACTTCGCTACTGAGCGTAACAGGTAAAACCAATTCTCCCGTGAGCAAATTCAAACCTAAATCAGCCAAACCTTGCCCGTATTGACCAAGTTCGATGACCGTTTTATTGCTGCTAGAAATCTTGTAGAGCTTGCCGCTTTCCCAATCAGAAACATAGATATTTCCTTGTTGGTCAATTTCTACACCATCTAGGTTGCCAAGTTCTGGGGCAATAATATGCCTGACTTTTTTTGAATCCTTCAAAGAAACCCAATACAAATCGCCTGCCGTCTTGGTTATCCACTCGGCACGCTCCTCCGGTTGCTCGGACATGATTCCCCAACTGGCAATATAAAGCTTGTCTCCTTGGACCAGCAGTCCATTGGGAGAAGATGGTAAGGTGGAAATATAAGTGCTGTTTTCTCCAGTCGCCAAATCTACTCTAACCACTCGGCTATTCACTGAATCTGAAAGGTAGGCATATCCTGAAGAATCAGTGGCCAAATCATTCAAAACGATTGCACCATCTATCAGGTGAATAATTCGATCACTGGGATCATCCAAATTAATACCAACAACTTCGGTAGCATTATTGACCCACAAGCGTTTACCAGAAACCCTCATTCCCATCGGGTTCCGAAGATCCGTTGCCCAGCGTTGGTCGATCATACTACCATCTGCCGCCAGTTTGCTCACCCAACCCACATCATCGCCGTTGGTACTTGAAATAAAGTATACACCTGGATCTGCACTACCCGAGGTATAAAAATAGGTTGACTCTGGCCGTGAAAATGCTGGCTGATTGGCCAATACTGAGGCAGAAATTAAGAATGAAAAAAGACTCAGAACTGCTCTCAAAAAAATACTCATAGATTTATAAAGATTCAAGAGCTTTAAGAATTAAGCTTCTGGTATCCATTGGATCTATTACTGCATCAATTTCAAGATGAGATGCTGCTTCGGTGGCCTTGCCTGCTTCATACATTTTCGCAACCAATGTATTGTATAAAGCTTCCTTTTTTTCTGAGTTTTCTTCAGCATCTAATTCCTTTTTAAATCCTAATTTAACAGCTCCCTCCAAGCCCATTCCGCCGAATTCTCCAGTCGGCCAAGAAGCAGTATAAACGGGTTCTAAAAAACTCCCTCCAGCCATAGCCATTGCCCCTAGGCCGTAACCCTTTCTTAAGAAAATAGCGACCACAGGAACTTTCAAACTTGCCCCGGCATTGAATAGTGATCCCATCTTTCTTACTGCACCTTCTTTCTCACTTTCTGGACCAACCATGAATCCTGGGGTATCGACTAAGGATACAATAGGAATATTGTGATCATTGCATATGGAAATAAAATCACCAGTTTTTTCAGCAGCAGTTGAGTCAATTGCTCCTCCTAATTGTTGACAGTCATTAGCTATTAATGCTGCTGGTTCTCCTTCTAAACGTATAAACCCAGTAACCACACTTCTGCCATAAATTTTTCTGAGCTCTAAAAACGAACCTTCATCAGCAATTATTTCAATTATCTCCCTGATGGAGTACCCCATTCTTCTGTTTTGGGGGATGGAGTCTCGTAATTTTGTTTGATCATTAACTGTCCATGCTTCTCTACTTCCTTGGAAATACGATAGAAGTTGCTGAGCAATTTTTGTTGCGTGCTCTTCATCATCGGCAAGGTAGTCAACCACCCCATTCCTTTCTTGGATATCAGATGGTCCTATTTCCGTGGGCTCAAAGTTTCCTAATCCGCCTCCTTCTATCATTGCTGGACCAGCCATTCCTATCCATGAATTTTTAGTAGCAATACAAAAATCAGAACAGCCTAAAAGGGCTGCATTGCCGGCGAAACAAAACCCATTATTGACTGCTATACGAGGTACCTTGCCTTTGAGTCTTGCCCAACTTGCAAAAGAGGGAACGTTTAAACCAGCAATTTGAACGTGCACATCTGTATCACCAGGTCTTCCTCCACCTCCTTCTGTAAACATAACTACTGGTAGGGAATGCTCTTCCGCTAGTGCACACATCCGATCAAGCTTTTTATGATGAAAATATCCCTGAGTTCCAGCAAGGACAGAGTAGTCGTTAATGATGACAACAGCATGTGCATTATTTTTTCCTATGTTATCTTTATTTATGGTGCAAATACCGGTGAGTATGCCATCTGCTGCCGTTGAGGTTTGCAACTCTTCATAGTCTCTTCTACTCCTCTGAGCAGCCACTGCTAATTGACCATACTCAATAAAAGAATTCTCATCTATCAAATCTTCTAGATTTTCTCTTGCTGTTCTATTTCCTCTTTGATGTCTTTTTGCTCTCGCTTCTTTTCTGCTCTTATCGAGAGTTTTTTCTAATCGATTATAAAGCTCAATTAATTCAGATCTCTTCTGAGTATTCATATTATTCCCAGTTTATTCATTTTCATCGCAGCACCCACCAAAAGTGTGAACATAACTGTCATATAGAAGTTTTTCATAAGCTACAGTTTGCGTCGATTTTAGATAATCAAGGCAATCGG
>CAXGBD010000091.1:0-4948 GCA_964008355.1 uncultured Gammaproteobacteria bacterium
AACTGGCTTTTTTTAAAAAACCAAGCTGCACACACTGCAAAATGTGAGCTTAGATATCGGAATCCATTGCCCATCGGTGAAAAAGTTCTTTTAGAAGGACGATGTATAAAAAGAAAAGGTCGTGTTGCTGTGATGAAAGGATTGGTCATTCATGAACAGACTAAAAAAATTATTGCTGAAAGTGATGCTAAGTTTTTGATCATCTGATCTTAATACTATGTAACTTTTTGTAACTCTTACAGATAATTCCAAAGCATTTCATTAGTATTCACTCTGGGTGAGTAAGTTTGAATATAGCGCTTTCATGGATTCGAATTATTAATTGATAGTGTGGATAAATAGCCAATTGAAAAACAAAATAAAACAACTCTTTCAAAAGTCAAAGCGAACATTAATGCTGATCGCTTTTACTTTTCTATTTGTTGTTTATTTAACCCTGACAAAAACAGAACCTGAACTGGTCATTATTCCTGAAAAAGTTTGGCCGGTAGCAGCGATATCAGTAGAGTACAAAGACGTCACTCCAAATTTAGAATTATTTGGGGAAATAACCTCTGCCAGAAGGAGTGAACTCCGGGTCTCTGTTGGTGGACAAGTGGTTGAAGTTGGAGAGAATTTCAAAAAAGGTGGTGTCGTTAAAAAAGGTGAGCTTCTTCTCATCATTGATGATTTTGAATATCAAAACGCAGTGATTGAAGAACAGGCCAAATACGAAATTCTTAACCGGGATTTTGAGAGAGCAGAGGAATTATATCTGAAGAATTCTATTTCAGAGCAATTCAGAGACAATGCCATGTTAGAAAAAACCCAACAAGAAATAACTCTAGCAGAAGCACAAAAAGACTTACGAGATACTAAATTATTTGCACCCTATGATGGGGTCATCAACGGTGTTGAGGCCAGTCTTGGCAAGCAAGTTAGTACATTCAATGACAAAGTCGGTGAAATTATTGATATCAAAAACCTTGAAGTTCGTTTTTCACTATCGAAAGCCCAATATGGTCGATTATTGGAAGACGACCAAGCTGTTATTGGCAGAGCTGTTGCTATCCATTGGATTGCGGGGAATCAAATCTTCGATTTTGAAGCAGAGATTTCACGAACTGGTGCTGAAATTAAATCCAATACTGGTGGTATTGATATTTTTGCTACATTATTTTTTGATGAATCAGAATTTTCTCTAATAAGACCAGGAGCCTTTGTTAGATTGTCAGTTACCGACAAGACTTACAATCAAGTTATTTCTGTTCCAAATACTGCCGTTTATGATGATGAGTATATTTTTATTATTCTCAATGATCGCTTAGTAAAACGATTGGTAGTAGTGATGGGGTATGACGGAACCAACACACTTATTAAAGCTGATTCGACCAACGAGATCAAAGTTGGTGATCTGATCATGGTTAATCAACTCAGAGAAGCAGGAGAAGGGGTTAAGGTCCAGATTTTATAATGACGGATAATAATCATAACCAGCAAAGTCAATCAAAGATCAATCAGGAAGTTGTAGACTCCAACAAGGGCTTGATCAATTTTTTTGTCAGTCATAAGGTTGCTGGAAATCTATTAATGGCATTGTTAATTCTCTTTGGATTATATGGTTTAAGCCAATTAAAACGCCAGATAATGCCCGATTTTGGATTGGAAATCGTAAACATTAATATTGAATGGATTGGAGCCAGTGCAGAAGATATTGAAGCCAATATTATCGAAGCAATAGAACCGGAGATTCGATTTATTAATCAAGTCGATAAAGTAGATTCAACCGCATATGAAGGCAAAGGAATCATATCAATCCATTTTGCGGAGGATGCATCCATGTCATCAGCGTTATCCGATGTGCAATCAGCCGTTGCCAGGATCACAACATTTCCCCAGGATATGGAAAAACCGATTATTTCTGAAATCGTCCAGAAAGATGAAGTCTGTCGCATTGATATATCGGGTCCATTCTCGGAAAAAACACTGAAATATTTTGCCAGACAGATGCGAGATGATTTGGTGAATATGGGCCTTGCAAATGTAGAATTTGAAGGTGATAGGGATCCAGAAATATGGATTGAAGTCCCTGCTAATAATCTCAAAGAGTTGAAGCTATCAATAGAAGATATTTCTACCCGTGTTTCAGCATCAAGCATCGACTTGCCATCAGGAAGCACCAACTCAGGAGGAATCTCGACTCTAATCAGAAGCGAACAACTTGCCAAAACTCCACAGGAACTGAGAAAAATAGAAGTGGTGTCTATGGAGACCGGTGAAAAATTGTACCTGAAGGATATTGCCAATATATTTGAAACATACCAAGAAAACTCTGATTATCAAATCAACAGCGAAGGTCGATCCATTGGCTTGACAGTTTTTCGTACACAGGGTGCGGATTCTTTAGTGTCGCATGAAATTGTCGAAGAATACATGGATGAACTTCTTTTGCATTACCCACAAAGTCTAAAGGTCATGGTTTTCGATGTGTTTGCGGATGCTGTAAGGGAGCGCCTTTTTATGCTGCTTAAGAATGGAGCCCTAGGTTTGGCACTTGTGTTATTGGTATTATTCATTTTTCTCAGTGGTCGGGTAGCTTTTTGGGTTGCCATTGGTATGCCAGCAGCTTATCTTGCAGCACTCGGAGCCATGTCAGTACTTGGTATGTCTCTGGATATGGTCAGCATGTTCGCATTAACGATGGGTATTGGTATTGTTGTCGACGATGCCATTGTAGTGTCTGAGCATACAACCACTTTGCATCGTAGAGGTATCCCTTACTTAGATGCTGCCAGGCGAGCGGCCCAAATAATGTTTGCTCCTGTCTTAGCAGCATCTCTTACAACTATTGCTGCTTTTTTACCCGTTTTAATGCTCGGGGCCGAAGTTGGAAATATTATTGCACCCATTCCAATAGCATTGTCCTTGATTATTGTGGGAAGTCTTATTGAATGCTTTTTAATCATGCCATCACATTTAAAAACATCGTTAAAAAGAATGGAACGATTAGACAAAAAAGAACCCAGAAAGTTTGATGTTGTATTCAATCATTTTAGGGATCACTATGTCATTCCTTTGGTCAGAAGATCCTATGCAAAAAAAGGATTCACCGTCCTGGCAACACTATGTATGTTTATAATTTCAATAAACTTACTGTCTTCAGGTCGTATTCTTTTTGAGTTCTTTATGACGCCTGAAGTGGATTCGATGCATGCTAATGTCTCATTTTCGCCAGGAACAACAGACGATGTCACAGAGCAAATGGTTTATGAATTGGCTCGATCTGCTCGAGAAGCTGAAACCATTCTTACCAACGGTGAAGGCGGTCTTATTAAATTTGGTGTTGGCAGTATTGGTGAAGGCAGTTCAGGAAGAGGTCTTGCTATCAATGACACAACCGGGAGTCACATCGGTGCTTATATGATTGAGTTGGTTACTGGTGATGAGAGGGAAGTCAGAAATATGCCGTTTATGAAAACATGGAAAGAAAGCACAAGATTGATGCCAGGAATTGAGAACTTTATTATTTTTGAGAGCGCAGCTGGTGGGCCACCGGGACGGGATTTGGATATCAGGATTATTGGCGCTGATATGCAAACAACAAAATTGGCAGCCTTGGAGTTGCGAAGGAAACTCAGGAACTTGCCCGGGTTGATCGCAGTGACAGATGATTTACCATTTGGTAAACAAGAAATTCTTTTGGAATTAACACCCGAGGGAGAGGCCATGGGTTTTAGTGCACAGGAGGTGGCCCGTCAGGTGCGTAACTCATTTTCAGGAGCGGTTGCTCAAAGATTCGCACAGGATGCAGAAGAAATTTTGGTGCGAGTCAAACTGCCAGAATCCGAAACCATTAATCAAACAGTGCGTGATATTTATCTACAGACGCCTGACAAAAATGACATTTTATTATCCGAAGTGGTTACCTTTAAGAAAGGACTGGGATTTACCAAAATTAGACGTCAAGATGGGATAAGACAAGTCTCTGTGTCAGGGGATGTTGATCCGTCTGTAACTACCACTAATGTGGTTTTGCAAACAGTCAGAAAAGAAATTGCTCCAGACATTGAGAAACGTTTCAATGTACAAATCGATTACAAAGGGAAAGCTGAAGAACAAGCTGAAGCCTTTGCTGATATGAGCTTAGCTTTGATCATTACATTTGCATCGATATACATTATTCTGGCTTGGTTGTTTTCTAGTTACACAACCCCATTCTTGGTGATGTCAGTTGTGCCTTTCGGCTTAATCGGAGCCATTATTGGGCATTATCTGATGGGGTTTAATCTGGGTATGTTTAGTTTGCTAGCACTTTTAGGTTTAACTGGTGTATTGGTAAATGATTCGATCATATTGGTGACGACCATTAAGCGGTTTATTGCCGATGGACTCGATTTAAGTGTAGCAGTGTTAGAGGGGACAAGAGAGAGACTGAGACCAGTTATTTTAACCACCTTGACAACAATTCTGGGGTTAACTCCAATACTTTTTGAGCGAAGTTTGCAAGCTCAATTGGTTCAGCCCTTGGCCATAACCTTTGTTTTTGGAATGTTATTTTCTCCTTTTTTGGTGCTATTTTATCTTCCTGCAGTGATGGGTATTGCGGAGAGTTTTAAAAATAATATCAGCTCGCTAGTACAGCAAATCAAACCTGGTAAAAGACAATATAGTTAGCCATATCTTTCTTGCATCAGTAGAATAAATGATCATTCTATGAGCTCAAAAAATACACCTGTAGTAGGCATTACAACCTGTCATCGTTTAAACGATCAACATTATTTTCATGTGGCGGGAGAAAAATACATATCAGCGGTCAATAATTTTTCTAATTGTGCAGGAATTCTGGTGCCTGCAATCTTACAAACGAGCATTAATGAGAGTATTCTAGATACATTGGATGGTTTTTTGCTTACTGGCAGTTTGTCTAATGTTCATCCAAAAAGGTATAACGAAGAGATCATTGATTCGA
>CAXGBD010000092.1:0-4921 GCA_964008355.1 uncultured Gammaproteobacteria bacterium
CTATTCTACAAATTTATAAAAGTTTTATCTCGTATAAACGCTGTTGAAGAAAATCGTCCGTTAAAATACTTTCCGGATAGAGATCAGGGTGTTCTGCATCAATGCAGGATGGCAAGGTCTCGATGAGCCAGTCTGGATTGGGGTGGAGGAAGAATGGTATTGAATAACGAGCACTGTCCGTTATTTTGGTAGGACCCGTTGTGACTCGATGTTTTACCGAGGGCAGGTAATTATTTGTAAACCTTTCCAACATATCGCCTACGTTGCAAAGAACTGTATCTCGTTCTGAGTATACTGGCACCCACTGGTTATTGATAAAAATCTGTAACCCCGGTTTGTGACCCCCAACTAAGAGGGTAATTAAATTTATATCTCCGTGGGCACCAGATCGTTCTCCAGGATCTTCCGATTCTACGGGAGGATAATGAATGGCTCGTAGTACACTGTTGCCGTTGTCTATGGCTGAATTAAAATAATGTTGATCCAGATCTAGATAAATAGCTATGGCTTGCATGAGTTGTTTGCCAAACAGATCAAATGCCTTGAATAGCTTCTGTATCCTGTCTTTGAATTCAGGGATTTCCGAGACATAGACATTATCAAACATAAATTTCTTATAAGGATGATTCTCGGGTAGCTCCCTGCCCATTTGCCAGAACTCTTTCAAATCCGCGTGTTGGCCTCCCTTTGGAGTTTCTATTTTATAAGGCGTATACCCTCTAGCCCCACCGATGTCCTCGTCAAAATACTTCATTTTAAGCTCTTCAGATTGGGCAAAAAAATCAGCGAACATCGCGACGCAACTATTAACTAGTTCCTTTTTGATGGGGTGATCTTTGATGCCACAAAATCCTGTGGATTTATGGTTCTGGCCTAATCGCTCTGCAAATTGTTCTGGATCTTTATCCCAGAGATCAAAACTGATTGTTTCAACTGAACCTGACATCTTTGCTCTTTATAACTTGGTAGGATTTGATTCCTCAGGGTAGACTTCAGTCGGTTCAAACACCTTTTTTGTTTCAGTGAATTGCAGTTTAGCCTTTTGATCACTGTTTATGTTTCTGTCTAGGTTAATTCTTCGATAGAAACAGGAACGATAGCCTACATGGCAACTGGCTCCTCCAGTTGCTGTAACTTTAGCCCAAACCGCATCTTGATCATCATCAATTAACAATTCGTGTATTGTTTGTTTGAAACCACTGGTTTCACCTTTGAGCCAGATTTTCTGTCTGCTTCTGCTGTAATAATGCATTTCTCCTGTTTCTATACTGAGTTCCAGTGCCTTTTGGTTCATAAACCCATGCATTAATAATTCTCCCGATTCTGCATCGGTAGTTACAACTGGGATGAGACCTTTAGAGTTAAATTTCGGTGCTAACTCGTCACCTTCTTCAACTTGCTTTATGCTGGTTCTTTCAGAGAAAATATTTGTAGTTTTCACTTAATGATCCTCGATATCTTCTTTTAACATTAGGTATTATAACTATGGAAAGAGCAATTAAACTATTTTATGGCAATAAAACTATACAATACTTTATCCGGTAACAAGGAGGAATTTAGCCCGCTTGATCCCGGCCGTGTTTCCATGTATGTTTGCGGACCCACTGTCTATAGTTGTCCTCATATCGGCAATGCTAGAGGCCCTGTTATTTTTGATGTTTTGGCAAACTTGCTGAGGTTAGATTACGAGTTAACCTACGTTCGAAATATTACCGATCTTGACGACAAAATTTATCAGGCTGCAAAAGAAGAGAGTGCAGACATCAAAACTATTACAGAACGTTATACAAAAATTTACCATGAAGATATACAAGCTCTAGGCGTTACAGAACCAGATATTGAGCCTAAGGCTACAGATCATATTCCTCAGATGATTGAAATGATTGAAAAGCTTTTACAAGGTGGATTTGCCTATGAAAATGAAGGGCACGTACTGTTTAGAATTGACTCATTTTCTGGCTATGGTCAGTTGTCTAATCGACAACAAGAAGACATGATCACCAGTTCAAGAGTGGAAATTGCTACTTACAAAGAAAATCAGAATGATTTTGTTCTTTGGAAGCCGTCTACAGCAGATTTGCCAGGATGGGATAGCCCTTGGAGTTTTGGGAGACCTGGTTGGCATTTAGAGTGCTCCTCTATGGTAGAGAGTTACCTGGGGAAAAGTATAGACATTCACGGAGGAGGAGGTGATTTAATTTTTCCACACCATGAGAATGAAATGGCACAGAGTACCTGTGCACACAATGGGCAAAAATTTTGTAATTACTGGATTCATCACGGTTTGGTCAATTTTAAACACGCAAAAATGTCAAAATCAGAGGGTAATATTCTCCTGGTGAGAAAACTTCTTGAAAATACTCCTGGTGAAGTAATTCGATTGGCACTTATCACTACTCACTATAGACAGCCAATTAGTTGGGACGATGATGTGCTGAATGAATCAAAGAAGAAATTGGATCGATTATATGGAGCACTTAGGTCTGTTACTGATCAAATTGAAGAAGGCGAGCCGTCTGAAAAAGTAATAGAGGCACTCAGTGACGATCTCAATACCCCCAAGGCTTTGGCTGAACTTTTTAATATCGCTAAAGCTATCAATAGCACCAAGGATAAAGGAGAAGCAATCTCTTTGTCCGCAAGTTTAAAGTCATCTGCAAAATTAATGGGATTGCTGCAAGCAGATCCGGATGAATGGTTTAAAACTAGCCATAAGGACTCTCTGACTGCTGAGGAAATTGAAACATTAATTAAACAAAGAGAGGCAGCTAGATCATCAAGTAATTTTGTTGAAGCAGATGAAATTAGAGATAGATTGCTGAGTTTGGGAGTGGTTATTGAAGATGGAGATGAGGGGACGCGATGGAAGTATTTGGACTAGAACAGGGTTAAGGTTATAACCATTGAAGTCAGTTAAAGAAATTGAATTAGAAATTGTTAAAGAGTTTGAGATTTTTGACAGCTGGATGGACCGCTATGAATATATTATCGATCTTGGAAAACAGCTACCTGTATTCCCAGATCAATGGAAAGTCGATCAACATAGAGTTTTTGGCTGTCAATCCCAAGTGTGGTTTAAAACAGCGTTGCAAGATAATTTATTCATATGTCAGGCCATTAGTGATTCTGCTATAGTCTCAGGGCTAATAGCCCTGCTACTGAGGATATACAATGAGCAAGATCCCGTTGATATTGTTCATACCAAGCCATCTTTTATATCGATGATTGGTCTTGATGAACACTTAAGTCCCACCCGGAACAATGGATTAAATATCATGCTGGAAAGAATCAAGAATGACGCAAATAACATGGTTGCTAGCCAAAAGATTAAAACTAAAGTAAATTGATGATAACTATTATGATTGCTCCAAAACAATTGGCAAAATCAGTTATTATTGCTTATCAAAAATTATTGTCTCCTTTTTTTAAACCTTCTTGTCGTTTCCAACCGACTTGCTCCCAGTATGCACTGGAAGCTTTGGATCGTTTTGGGTTGATGAAAGGAATGACTCTGTCACTGACTAGGCTTTTTCGTTGTAATCCTTTGTTTAATTCTGGCTACGATCCCGTTCCGGAGACATTTCGTTTTTTCTCTAGTCCAAAAAATTCTTAACATATGGATCCAAAATTATTAGACATTATTTGTTGCCCAGTTTTCAGAGAAAAACTGAGTTTTGTGACATCAAAAGAACTTCAAGTTATTAATACAGCCATTGGAAACAAAACACTCAAAAAACTAGATGGATCGGTTGCAAAAGATACAGTGAACAATGCTCTAATCAATTCTAGTAAAACACTGTTATATCCAATTGAAGATGATATTCCTTTGTTGCTAGATGATGCTGCAATCGAACTCAAGGAGATCGATATTTGAAACTCAGTAGTAGCGAATTAATCAATCATCTTTCAGAAAAGGTCCATTCTATTTATTTCCTTTCAGGATCTGAAGATTTACTCATCATTGAGTCTCTTGATGAATTGAGAAAAGCAGCAGCATTAAATGATTACATCGATAAGGCTACTTTCACAGTTACAGGTCGGTTCAAATGGGGTGCAGTAGATGATAGTTTAAAAAGCCAGTCTCTATTTGGAGGGAAAAAATATATAGAAATACAAATACCCAATTCTAGGCCTGGTAAGCAAGGCTCTGAAGCAATTGTTAAATTAATTGAGAATCTTTATGAGGACACATTACTAGTATTCGTAGCAGGCAAACTTGAAAAAGATATCAAGCAAGCCAAGTGGGTAAAAGAATTGCAGAAAAAGGCAATCAGTATTGAGTGTCCAAAAGTTTATCCAAGACAATTTCGTGGTTGGCTAACAAACAGATTAACAAGACATGGTTTAGGTATCGATCGAGACGCCTTAGAAATGTTTGTATTATTGACTGAAGGCAATCTTATCGTTGCAAAACAGTCCATTGAACGACTACTGATGATGGAAGTTACAGGCAAAGTGACGATGGAAAATATTTCTCAATGTGTGGCTGATGGAGCTCATTTTGACTTATTCCAACTAACCGAAGCGGCTTTTTTGAAGAATCCGACAAGAGTTTATCGTATTTATGAACGCTTAAAAAGTGAAGGGATGAGACCGGAGCAAATTCTGGCTGTTTTATATTGGGAAATAAAGAACTTAATGGATGCTTCTTTGGATATCGATGGTGGTTTATCGGTCAAACAAGCCATGCAGAAGGCTAGAATTTGGCCCAGCAAACAAAAAATAATTGAACCTTATCTGATTAGCCAATCCAAAACTCAAATTGGCCAATTGGTTGATCAAGCATGCAAAGTCGATAATGTCATAAAAGGTGTGGTCATTGGCAATCCCTGGGAAGAAATTGGATACTTATTATTCATGTTTTCTGCACCTGAAACCATTTAATTTGATGCACCAAGAACTGCTTAAATTAACTTTGACA
>CAXGBD010000093.1:0-4624 GCA_964008355.1 uncultured Gammaproteobacteria bacterium
AGATATTAATTAATTGAAACAGTGAAAGTCTAATAAAACTAAAGTAAAGTATTTTGATCTAAAGTATGAATTTATTAAAGTCCTTTCAACACTTTTGTGAAATGAACAACTCATTGAAAATAGGTTTAACAGGTGGAATCGCTTCTGGCAAAAGCATTGTGGCAAATTTATTCTCTAACTTAGGCGTTCTAGTGATTGATGCTGATACAATTTCTCATCATCTAACAACGAAGGACAAACCTGCTTTTGAGGAGATCTTAGAACATTTTGGAGAAGGTGTTCTTGGCAATGACGGAGAGCTGGATAGAAAAAAATTGAGAAGAATCATTTTTAACAACAAAACATTAAAAAATGATTTAGAACTCATCATTCATCCAAAAGTGTCAGAGGCAATTAATAAGGAAGTGCAAGAATCTTGTGATCCTTATGTAATCATAATGGTGCCATTGCTGATTGAGACCGGTTACAACAAATTTGTGAATAGAATTCTGGTTGTAGACTGTGCATTAGATACCCAAATAAAAAGATTAATTAAGCGAGATCATGAAACATTTGACAGTGCCAAAAGAATTATCGGTCAACAGATTGAACAAAAGAATAGGATCAAAATGGCCCATGATGTCATCAATAATGACATGAACACCACTATTGAAGATTTAGATAATCGGGTTGAAGAACTGCACCAATCCTACCTAGAGTTATCTGGAAAATAAGAGAACCATAAATAAATGTCAAAAGAATATTTATACGAGCTCCCACTGAATGAGCGCCTTAGAACGTTCATGCGTGTTGAATTTATATCCAATAGATTGAATTACTTCCTTGAGTTAGATGATTCATGGGCAACACGGAGTATTATTCATGGATTAATAGAGATTTACTCCATTCTTTCCCGGACGGATGTTAGAAGAGAAGTTATTACGGATCTTGACCGCTACATTTATGAAATGAGAAAATACCAAGATTCTCCACTTGCCGATGAAGATCGTGCAAGAGAGCTTCGGCAGGATTTAGAAAGCCTAAAAGTAACGGTTGAAAATTCTGGCTCTGATTACTTAAAACCCCTTAGGGACAACGAGTTTCTTAACAGTCTGCTACATCGTCAAACTCTGCCTGGGGGGAAAGCTGAATTTGATATGCCCAAATACAAATTTTGGCTTGATTCTGGAAGAACTAAAAGTGATATCGATCAATGGGTTGGAGTGATTAAACCAGTCTGCAGCTCTATTGACAAATTATTGTGGATGATCAGAGAAAGCACGGAGGCAATTTCGACGGTTGCTGTAGGTGGTTTTTATAATCATCAAATCTCAAAAAACCATAAAATCTCTTTAGTTAGAATTTTCTTGGATGAAAACACAATCTACCCTGAGGTCAGTGGAGGAAAACACTTAATCTCAATCCGATTTTTTAACTGGGGAGATTCTGAAGAAAAATGGAGTCAAACGAAAGAAAATATTAATTTTCGGATTTCTTTGTGTTAGTTATTTCTTTGCCAATAGCCTTTCCACAAGAAAGCGGTTAGCCGGCAAGATATTTACGTTTTGTAACCGATTAAAAGAACACCACATTAACTCCTGTCCTTCTAATCCCCTTGGTGTTCCTGTGTAGTCTATGATCCTGAAAGGTAGCAATATAACGTCATGTTCTGCATATTGATATTCAATCAAATCAAGTGGATCGGTAATACCAATTTTTATTCCTAACTCTTCAAACAGTTCTCGGAACAAGGCTTGATCAGGCGTCTCATGTGGCTTGATTTTTCCTCCAGGAAATTCCCAGTATCCACTTAAAGTTGTATTTTGCTTTCTATTATTAAGTAGTAGCTTGTTTTCAGTATCGATGATAATACCAATGACAACATTCAATAATTCTTTTGAACGCTTCAACTAAATCTAGATTTTTTTATTGTCGGATTGTCCCGTGACATTTTTTAAATTTTTTCCCAGAGCCACATGGGCACGGTTCATTTCGTCCCACTTTTGCATGCACCCTCACATAAGGTCTGTTAGTCTTGTCATCAGAATGCTCGGGTAATGATTCTTTAGGTGCGCCTGGAACACTATGCTGTAATTCGATGTCTGACATATCGGGTGATTGTTGGCTGACAGCTTCGGCATCTTCTTCTCCTTTAAAACGCACTGTAGCCAATATGCTAACGACACTATTCTTTAGTTCGTCCATCATGAACGAAAACATTTCAAATGATTCCCTCTTATATTCTTGTTTAGGATTCTTCTGTGCATATCCTCTTAAATGAATACCTTGTCTCAAATAATCCATTGCCCCAAGGTGCTCTCTCCAATGAAAATCGAGTTGCTGTAACATAACGGCTTTTTCTATTTCACGCATCGGTACCGAGCCAATTAATTGCTCCTTGGAATCATAATGTCTCTTATATTCTTCTAACACGACCTTCCAGATTTCTTGGCCTTCCATGGAATCATCATTATTGACTATAGTCTCGATATCTATTTGGATGTTGTATTCATTGTAAATTGCTTTGCTCAAACCTTCTAAATTCCACTGATCCTCTGGCAAATCTGGGTCGATAAATTGATTGACTAACCCTTGGATAACTTCTGAACTAATACCAGATATAACATCATCTATTTCTTCTGATGACAAAATATCATTTCTCAACTGATAAATGACAGATCTCTGGTCATTGGCAACATCGTCATATTCAAGTAGGGTTTTTCTTATGTCAAAATTATGTGCTTCAACTTTTCTCTGTGCTCTTTCTATCTGCTTTGTCAGCAGCTTACTCTCAATGGCCTCCTCTTCTTCCATCCCCACTCTAGATAACATGGTTTGTGTTTTTTCTGGATCCCCAAATATCCTTAATAAATCATCTTCCAATGATAAATAAAAACGGCTAGTTCCAGGGTCACCTTGTCGTCCTGAGCGTCCTCTTAATTGGTTGTCGATACGTCTGGATTCATGTCTTTCAGTTCCTATAATATGGAGCCCACCTGATTCAATAACTTTATTGTGATTTTTTTTCCATACGGCTTTCAGCTTATCAATCTTGGTTGTATCTGCATCGTTCCCAAGTTCATTTATTTCTGCTTCTAAATTTCCTCCCAAAACTATATCAGTTCCTCTGCCCGCCATATTTGTAGCAATGGTTACTGCTCCAGATTTGCCTGCTTGAGCGATAATCATTGACTCTTGCTTGTGTTTTTTAGCATTAAGAACCTGATGTTTAATTTTGTCCTTATCTAATAACTTTGAAATATGTTCTGTATTTTCTATTGATGCAGTCCCTACCAAAATGGGTTGTCCTTGAGACCTACGTTCTTTGATATCTTTAATAATATTTTGGAATTTATTTTTTTTATCTAAATAAACAAGATCTGAATAATCTCGTCGAACCATGGTTTTATGGGTGGGTATTACCACAACTTCCAATCCATATATTTGTTGAAATTCATAAGCTTCCGTATCAGCAGTTCCGGTCATCCCAGACAAGTTTTCATAGAGTCTGAAATAATTTTGGAAAGTAATCGATGCTATGGTTTGATTTTCTTCTTTAACCATCAAACCTTCTTTGGCTTCAACCGCCTGATGCAAACCGTCAGACCATCTCCTACCCGACATTGTTCTCCCAGTGAATTCATCAACAATAACAATATCACCATCCTTGACAATATAATCGACATCTTTATTGTATAAACTATGTGCCCTAAGAGCTGCTGTAATATGATGCATTAATCTAATATTAGCGGCATCGTATAAACTATCTTCAGGTTTAAGTAGGCCAATATCATTTAAGATTTGCTCAACGGTATTGTGACCCTCCTCTGTCAGGAAGACCTGTTTAGTTTTTTCATCAATGGTGTAGTCTCTGGTTTCTGTTTCATTCAGTGCCGGTTTTAATCTGGGGACAATTTGGTTTATTTTCATGTAAAGCTCCGTTCCCTGATCAGCCTGTCCTGAAATAATCAGAGGCGTCCTAGCCTCATCAATTAAAATAGAATCCACTTCATCAACAATTGCAAAATTGAGTTTTTTCTGAACTTGGTTGTCTTGGCTAAAAGCCAAATTATCTCTCAGATAATCAAACCCAAATTCATTGTTTGTTCCATAAGTAACATCACCCTGATATGCTCTTCTCTTGTCAGCTTGATTTTGATTGCTATTGATGCATCCAACTTCAAGTCCGAGAAATTCGTAAATAGGTCTCATCCATTCTGAATCACGTCCTGCCAGATACTCATTGACTGTTACAATATGAACACCATCTCCTGAAAGAGCATTAAGATAAGCGGGTAAAGTTGAAACGAGTGTTTTACCTTCACCTGTTTTCATTTCTGCAATTTTACCGAAGTGTAAAGTCAATCCACCTATTAATTGGACATCAAAATGTCGCTGTCCTATAGTTCTGACAGAAGCTTCCCTCACGACAGCAAATGCTCTGGGCAACAGCTCATCTAGATTATTATGCTTCAGTAATTCTGCTTGGAATTGTCCTGTTTTATTGCGAAGTTCTTCATCAGAACAACCCTGCATCTCAGATTCTAATGCATTAATTTTACTTACGATTTTAGAATAATCATTGAGTAATCTTTGATTTCTACTACCAAATATCTTTTTAAAAAAAGTCTTCAAAAGTAGTGCC
>CAXGBD010000094.1:0-4600 GCA_964008355.1 uncultured Gammaproteobacteria bacterium
AAACGAAGACGCCGTGGAAGCATCTCTGAAACCCGGTCCGGTAACTCAGCAACAAGAAGAAGAAGAAGAAGAAGAAGAAGAAAGTGTGCAACCAAGGACATATCACCATCTGTATGGTGTTGCATTTGGTAACAATACATTTGTTGCAGTAGGGGCAAAAGGAACTGTCCGTACCTCCACAGATAATGGATCGTCGTGGGATAATGGAACGTCCGGAAATTCAAATTATTATTTTGACGAAGTTGCGTATGAAGACTCAAGATTTATCGCCGTAGGTCAATCTGGGAGAATCTATACCTCCTCCGATAACGGAACTACATGGAGTCGGTCAACATGGAATGGTTCTACTGCAGGTTTAACCGGTGTAGCATCTGGCAATAATGTATCTATTGCTGTTTCCTCTTCAGCTGTCATAAAATCAACAGACAATGCATCAAATTGGACTTTAAAAAACTCAGCGGTCGAGGTGTATGATATGGCATATGGTCATCGTACTGCAAGTGGTAAAGTAGCAACTTGTGGTACTATTACGCATGGTGGAGATCATGATGATGGTACTTATAATTCAGTAGCTTTAAGTGGTGGTTCTGGATCAGGTGCTGAAGCTACTGTGGTTGTTTCTGGGGATAATGTAACTTCTGTCTCCATTACTGATGGTGGTACTAGTTTTTATCAAATAGGAGATGTATTAACAATAGATAATGCAACTATTGGAGGAAATGATAATGGTGAAGTAGCAACTTGTGATAATATTACGCATGGTGGTGAAGTAGCAACTGTTGATAATATTACGCATAATGGAGACCATGATAATGGTACTTATACTTCGGTAGCTTTAAGTGGTGGTTCTGGATCAGGTGCTGAAGCTACTGTGATTGTTTCTGCGGATAATGTAACTTCTGTCTCCATTACTGATGGTGGTACTGGTTTGTATCAAATAGGAGATGTATTAACAATAGATAATGCAAAAACTGGAGGAGATGATAATGCTACTTGTAGAGTTGCAACTGTTACAGCTATTAATGCTACTTGTAGAGTTGCAACTGTTACAGTTACTTCAACCGTATTTATAGGCGTTGGAGCAAAGGGAGGGATATGTTATTCTGAGTTTGCCAGCCCCCATAATCATGGTGAAGAATGGTCCTGTGTCTCACCAATCGTACCTGATAAAAAACTGTATGGTATAGCATATGGCAACAACAAGTTCATTGCTGTTGGGCAAAGTGGAACAGTAATAATATCTGATAACGGATCTGGTTGGGCAACCAGAACGTCGAATACGTCAGCTAATTTAAATTCGATAGCTTTTGGTAATGATAAATTTGTAGGAGTTGGAAGTAATACCGTTATTGTTTCTACCGACAATGGTACTAGTTTTTTAGAGACGAATACCGAACACTATCTTAGAGATGTGACTTATGGTAATGGAGTTTTTGTCGCTGTAGGTTATAATGAAAACATCTACACTTCTACAGATGGAGATACATGGACAAAAGTTTATGGTAAACCGTAACTTAGACAGCGACAGATGTTAAAAAAATCTCAATATGCAGTATTCAAATCGAGTTTGAAAAATAATAACAGATTGGACCTATTTGTTCCTAGGTCCCTGTCCCTTAAACAATGAAGTGATGTAAAGGTTACACTGAGAACTTGACTTTTCTCACATTTGTCACACCTTGGGACAAAAAACTTGTTTTTGTTCAATCTTGGATTATTTAACATCTTCCTCCTTTTGCATATTCTAATAACCACTGAAAAAACTCTACAATAAAATTTTCTATGAAAATTTTGATCGCTGGATTCCAGCATGAGACCAATACCTTTGCACCCACCAAGGCAAATTGGGAGGACTTTGTTCAAGGCGGAGGTATGCCTTGTATGACGCACGGCAGTGATGTTTTGAATCTTCGTGGTATCAACATTCCAATGGGTGGTTTTCTGGATGCGATGCAAGGCACTATTCATGATCTTGTTCCTGTGATTTGGGCCAGTGCATGTCCATCTGCAGAGGTCACGCAAGACGCCTTTGAGCGTATTTCTGGAAAGATAGTAGAAGCGGCTTCAGAGCAACGCCCCGATGCAGTGTACCTTGACATTCATGGTGCGATGGTTGCTGAGCATGTGGATGATGGCGAGGGAGAGTTACTGCGGCGTATACGTCAGGTGGTAGGCCGAAAAGTTCCTGTAGTCTGTAGCTTGGATCTACATGCAAATGTAACAGAACTGATGCTCCAGCAGGCTGATGTCCTTGTTGCCTACCGCACCTACCCTCATGTAGACATGGCCGAAACCGGTGAGCGAGCAGCTGTTTTACTGAAAATGTTAATGGAAGGTGCCAATCGGCCTACCTTGGCTTGGAAACGGATTCCATTTCTAATGCCTTTGCACGGGCAATGTACTGAAATGGAACCAGCCAAGAGCACCTATGAGCATCTAGAATTTTTGGAGCAGGGGAGCATCACTAGTATGTCTTTCACTCCGGGATTCCCAGCAGCCGATTTTCCGGAATGCGGCGGGGTAGTCTGGGGATATGGAACGAACCAGTCCGCAATTGAAGCTGCCGTAGATTCTCTGACAAATCACGTCAACGAAAGGGAAGCTGACTGGTGGATTGACATCCACAAGCCGGACGAAGCGGTGCAGAAAGCAATGCGTGAATCAAAGGTGGGGAACGGTCCGGTGGTAATTGCAGACACTCAGGATAATCCTGGGGCTGGTGGTAACTCCAACACCACAGGAATGCTGAGGGCTTTGGTGGAGAATCAGGCCGAGGATGCAGCCCTTGGGGTACTGTTTGATCCTGAAGCGGCTGAAGCAGCTCACAAAACAGGAGTTGGAAAAACCATCACGCTGGGCTTGGGGGGAGAACCAGCACTTGGAGATCAACCGTTTGAGGGGACGTTCACTATTGAAAACCTCAGTGATGGCAACCTGACCGTAAAGGGGCCAATGATGCGGGGAGCCAAGATAAGCCTCGGTCCCACAGCGTGTTTGCGGATCGATGGCGTTCGAGTGGTTGTGGGGTCCAGTAAGGTGCAAATGCTTGACCGAGAACTCTATCGTATTGCTGGAGTGGAACCTGAGCAAATGAAAATTCTGGTTAACAAAAGCTCCGTACACTTCCGTGCCGATTTTAGTCCTATCGCCCATAGCACTATAGTTGCAGAATCACCCGGTCCAATGGTGGCGGATCCGATGAATCTACCATGGAAACATCTCGCACCTGGAATTCGTATTCGTCCCAATGGACCTGTATTTGTGGGATGAGGTATTTTATAATTTTGATTTAAAAGTTGATGAGCATTTTTTCAAATTGAGGTACTAGGTATCTGTATTTCAATGAGAGTGAATTAATAGCACATATGTAATTTATATCTAAACAACAAATTTAATTACATAGAATTGGCACTTTCACAGGAATCGCTGAGTGCCAATGAGGATACAGAAAAAGTCAATTTCACGGACACATTACAAACCAAAATACAGTGTAATCATGTTTTTTGAACCCATCAAAAAAAATCATGGGCTCCCGAAAAATCCCTTTAACAGCCTGGTGGTACCACGGCCGATAGGCTGGATCTCCTCAAGGGATGCCGAAGGGATAGTCAATTTGGCACCATACAGTTTTTTTAACGGCGTTTGCTACCGACCACCGACAGTGATGTTTGCCTCGGGATCCGGAAGCGGTGAGGACGGGCTTAAGGATACGCTGCGTAACGTCGAGGCAACCGGAGAATTCGTTTGCAACTTGGCTACGTGGGAAAACCGCGAGCAGATGAATGAATCCTCAGCCTCTGTGCCCAAGGATGTTAACGAAATGGAATTGACGGGATTGACTTCAAAGCCTGGACGGTTGGTGGATGTCCCATGGGTGGAGGAAGCACCTGTACATTTGGAGTGTAAGCACATTAAAAGTGTGGACCTGCCGAACTGGGGGAACAACGAACGCTATGTGGTAGTTTTTGGTGAGGTTATTGGTATCCACATCAAGGATGAATTGATAACCGATGAAGGTCTGGTGGATGTTGGGCGGATGCGTCCCCTAGGTCGGCTGGGTTACAACGATTATACTGAAGTGGATTCAAATTCGATCTTTACTATGGTACGTCCAGACTGAAGTCTCAAGGATGCCAACCCTTTCAATATGTACCCTCCAGTTTTTATAGCCTCGATCTTTTCCATTTTTTCTTTAGATTTAATATCACTACTGTTATCAAAAGCACAAAGAAGGCTGTTGTCAGCACACTCTTTACAATAGTTATCCTGCTTGCAAACAAAATACTTACTTCTGAAACGTTTGGATAGGAGGCAAGAATGCTAACGATAAATATATTTTCGAAGTAATCAAACAGCCCTGCCGCCACAGGGATATAACAAAAGTAAAATAATTTAGAGTTCGTCTTCTGGGTTGTTAGTAAAAGCCAAGATAAGAGTAAACTGCACGATACTGCAAACAACCCCGGGTAAATAAAATCTAGCGGTAATTGCCTGTATAGATACAGCTCTCTGCCATCACTACCCAAGGTATCAAGTAGTTTGATAGCGTATTCAAACGAATATCCTGTGGGTGATAAATCAAATAGATTTATTCCTGGTG
>CAXGBD010000095.1:0-4556 GCA_964008355.1 uncultured Gammaproteobacteria bacterium
GTTCCGCATACTGTCTGCGTTGGTAGTGTTTTGTATCGATATCCGGTAAATAAAGTCTTCTGCCAAAAACGGTTTCAACAAAACCAGATTTCCTCGCCTGATGAACTGTGCTCTGCATATAGTCTTTGACGCTTGGGTAGCGAGCAAAATATAGTTCAATATATTGTTCAGCATTCCGGCGTGGGATGCTCAACTGACGAGAAAGTCCGAATGCCGACATTCCATACATCAAACCAAAATTAATTGCTTTCGCTGATCGTCTTTGTTCTTTTGAAATGACCTCTAGCTCAGTATCAAAGATCTCAGCAGCGGTTGCCTGATGGATATCTAGTCCTTGATCAAAAGCGTCCAATAACCCCCGATCTTGAGAAATATGGGCCATAATTCTAAGTTCGATTTGAGAATAATCTGCTGCCAATATTTTCCATCCCTCTGGAGCAATAAAAGCTTGTCTAATTTGCCTTCCTTCTGCCGATCTAATGGGTATATTTTGTAAATTTGGATCCGAAGAAGACAGTCTACCTGTTGAGGTAACCGCTTGATGATAGGAGGTGTGGACTCTTTGTGTTTCTTTGTTGATAAGAAGCGGTAACTTATCGGTATAGGTGTTTTTTAGCTTTGCAATGGTTCGGTGTTCTAGAATAGTTTGTACGATGGGAAAATCGTGTGCTAACTCCTGTAACACACCTTCTGCCGTTGATGGTTGTCCTTTCGGTGTTTTTTTTAACACTGGAAGGCCCATTTGATCAAATAAAATCTCTTGTAGTTGCTTCGGTGAGCTTAGATTGAATTCAGACCCAACCAACCGATAGACCTGTTCTTGAAGCTCATTGAGTTTGGCTGCAAATTGATCGCTTTGTTTTTTTAGTTTTGATTCGTCAATCAAGACGCCATTGCGTTCCACCCGCTGCAGTATGGCAATCAAAGGGGATTCAATATTGCTATAAAGCTCTATTAATGAATCTATGTTTTGCAGCTTTGGGTATAGCGCTTGATGCAAGCGAAAACACACATCGGCATCTTCTGCTGCATAAGGTATTGCATCTTCAAGGCTAACCTTATTAAAACTGATTTGCTTTGCCCCTTTTCCAGCGACTTCTTCATAACTGATTGTGTCTTGATTTAAATAGCGTTTTGCTACTGCATTTAAGTTGTGTCTGGTTGCTGTGCTATTCAGCACATAGGATTCCAACATGGTATCGAAAGCCATTCCCTTTAATGCAATCCCATGGTTGGCAAAAATATGACTGTCATACTTAAGATTATGGCCAATTTTCTTATGTTTGGAGTTTTCTAACCAGGGTTTTAATTTGCTCAGTACATAAGCTCTGTCCAATTGAGCAGGAGCCTCATCATAGTTGTGTAATAAAGGGATGTAATAAGCCTCCTTGGCACTGATTGCAAAAGAGATACCAACGATTTCAGCCTGCAAGTAATTTAGGCTTGTTGTTTCAGTATCAATAGCAGCAATATCGGCCTTATCCAATAAACTCAGCAATGCATTAAATTCTTTTTTGGTTAAGATGCCATAATAATTATTGATCTTCTGCGTCCTTATTTCTGGCTTTGGAATCATAAACTGTTTGATTAAGCGATGGAGACCAAGGGTATTTAATTGTTCAAATAATGCTTCTTCTTGAGCGTGACCGATAACCAAATCATGGACAGTGTGCTCAAGCTTAACATTGCAATCAATAGTGACCAGTTTTTGGTACAAGGCCAAATCGGGTATTGAAGTTCTGAGCGCTTCACCCACTTTTCCGGTAATCTCATCAGCGTGCTTGATGATCCCATTTATATCTGTGAACTTTTGCAGCCATTTTGTAGCTGTTTTTGGGCCCACTTTGGGAATACCAGGAACATTATCTGAAGGATCCCCAGCAAGAGCTAGATAATCTATTATTTGCTCAGGCCCTAAACCAAATTTATCCACTACGCCCGACTGATCTGTGGTGATATTTTTCATGGTATCAATCAACTTAATCCTTTCTGAAACCAACTGTGCAAAGTCTTTATCGCCTGTTGCTATTAATGTTTGAATATTGTTATTTTCTGCCTGTCTAGCCAATGTTCCAATCACATCATCCGCTTCAACGCCCTGTATACTAATTAACGGCAGACCAAGGTTTTGGATCGCTGTCAGGAGGGGTTCAATTTGCACAACAAGATCCTCAGGGGTGCTCTCACGGTTGGCCTTGTATTCTGGAAATAAGTCGTGTCTAAACGTTTTCCCTGGTGCATCAAATATAATACCTACTAAATCTGGCTTCTCAGCCTTTATCAATTTTTGCAACATGGTTAAAACACCATATATCGCACCGGTTGGCTGACCTGTAGGCGATGTGAGCCCAGGCAGAGCGTGAAAAGCACGGTATAGGTAAGAAGAACCGTCTACTAATAATAGTGACTGTATATCATTCATTAATAATGATTTGTTCAGCTGGAATCAATGAAGGCGAGTTCAAAGCAGTTGATTGGGCTTGTTCTTTGGCAGGATCTTCAGGCAGGTATAGATCACCTTGTTGGCCACAAGACACGATCGACACCATTAGAATTAGAGAAAAGCCTTTTATAAAAAATTTTTTTGATAACATATTTGATAATAACTTTTGAATAACTCTGAGTGCTTATTTTATCATCTCTGAACTCATAAAAATAATTGGTTAATAAAATATGAACAATCCATGGTACCAAGAACCTAAAGACATGCTAACTGAGAGAGGCTTGGCTGGTCTGGATTTAGAAACCACAGGGATCAATCGGAAGATCGAATACGAACGACCAACTTCTGCTGCTATTTTAGAGTCTACAGATAATATCGAAAATCCAGACATAGTCATGGATAACAAATGCCGATTGCCTTATCACGTTTTGCCAGATGCTGGTGCTCTCAGGGTCACCAATATCAATCCAATGGAGCTCATGAATGAAGAATTATCATTACATCAACTGATTAGAAAAATTGTTGACTATTTTGTCAGCAACCCAAATAAAATCTTGGTCACCTACAACGGTGCCACTTATGACCTTATCATTCTCAGGCATTCTTTTTTTTCATCCCTGCATAACCCTTATTTATTATCCAATGCGTTCGAAGATCGCATTCATATTGATCTATATAAAATAGCTCAGTCTATTTATTGTTTTGCACCCAAAAGTATTGCTTTTTTCAAAGATGCAACTGGCAAAGTGGTAATGAAACAAGAAACATTGGCAAAAGAAAATGGCATCGATCCAGGCAATGCCCATGCGGCATTGGATGATGTCAAAGCCTTGCTAAAACTGGCCAATTTATTCGAGCAACAGGCTCCAGAGATTTTTTTTAGTGCCATTGCTTCAGGTAACAAATCCAGAGCAGTAAAATTGATGACTGAACAATTATATTTCACTTACGGTGAGGTGAAGTATAAAGAACGTTTGGCAATTAAACGAACACCCACATTTATATGTGAAGATCCTACTTATTCCAATCGGATGATTTTTTTTGATCTTTGCTTAGATCCTAATGATTACCTATTTATGACAGCAGAAGAAATTGCTAATTTGATCGATAAAAAAAATTCACCCCTTTTTTCCATCAAATCAAACAGCAGTCCAGTGATATTGCATCCAAGCATCAGTGATGAGAATAATCTGGATGAAGAGCTTGCTACACATAGAGCTTCTATAGTACAAGCAAGCAATGGATTCAAACAAAATGTTTATCTAGCATGTGACATTATGAGTAAAAAAAGAACCCCTTGGACTATGCTTAGTTTTCCAGAATCTCAAATCTATGCCAAATTTATTGATAAGACTGACCGGTTATTGTGTGATGCTTTTCTTAACAGCATCAATATCAATGATCGCTTGGAAATCGTCAATCAGTTAAACGATGATCGGTTGATTGATTTTGCCAAAAGGATTCTAGCCTTGGAACACCAGGATTGTGGTCCGAAATTAATAATGGAGTATCAAGAATTTGAAGCTATGAGACTGCTAAATGAGGGCGAAGTTCCTTGGAGAACCCTAAAAAAAGGGTGGCAGTCTTTGGAGAAAGAAGTGGAGGGTAACAAATTATCGCCTTCATTATTGAAAGGCATCAAAGAATACTATACTTTGGTAGAAAACAAAGTGAGTTAATCGATGGATTTTGAACATACTGATAAAGTCAAAAAACTGATGACACAGTTAGATGACTTCATGGAACAATATATTTACCCCAATGATGATGATTTTCAAGATCATTTTTCGAACACAGATAATATTTGGGTTGCCCATCCTATGATGGAAGAATTAAAAGCCAAGGCTAGGGCAGAAGGCTTGTGGAATTTGTTTCTGCCCCATTCTGAAAATGGAGCCGGTCTGACGAATTTAGAATACGCCCCGCTTGCAGAAATTATGGGACGTTGTTTCTGGGCATCTGAAGTTTTTAACTGCAATGCACCCGATACCGGCAACATGGAAGTGCTGGATCGTTATGGCACAGAGGCACAAAAACAGCAATGGTTGGAGCCCTTGTTGAAAGGAGAAATTCGCTCAGGCTATGCCATGACAGAACCCGCTGTTGCTTCATC
>CAXGBD010000096.1:0-4508 GCA_964008355.1 uncultured Gammaproteobacteria bacterium
ATTCTTTTAATAACATTGTAAATGACTTCAGGTGGTATTTTTGGGCCGAGCTAACAGAGTGAGAAAAATTTTCTCCTTTAATATTAACTGACAATTGGTCATCACCATTGATTATAGCCTGGTTGTTTGCAGCTAACCAAGGCAAGTATGTGGCCCCCAGCTGGTCTTTTAAAATAGGCATCAGTGTTTCTTTTAGGTCATCCCATAGCTCAAACTCACCTTCAGCTTTAGGGTTAAGCATGCGGTGGATCCATTCCAGTGTTTTGGGATAGCCCGATTCAATAATTTTATTTGCTGTTGGGTCAGTCCAAGCGTTGTATAACTGCCCCCACAGCCCAAAATCGCCAATTGATGGCCGAAAACCAAAACAATAAGGTCGAGTTTGAAGGTGCGTTTCAAGCAACTGCAAAAAGTCGCTAAAAGATTTTTCAATTAAGCCCTCTGTGTTTTCATTAGAGCCAACAACCCATAGCCTAGACTTTTGTCGCTTTCTAAAAGTGGCCGCAGCGTATTTTTTAAACACTGCGTTGGCAATGGGGATTCTATTGATCCAAGTGGGTGTAAAAAGCTCAGCAAAACGGTTGGCTGCAGAAATCTGGTCCTCTGGGTATCGCCAACGATAGTGGAACATGCACTTTACCATCCATTCATCTGCATACTCCTCTAATAATCTTGAAACAAAAGCTGTATGGGGCTCTTTAGGCACAATGGTATTGTCTGGGTGTTGTTTTTCCATGAGCTGAATGATCGGTGTAGAGTCTTGTAATCCCTCATTCTCTGGTGTTATCACTAGAGGGACGATTTGTATTTTTGCGTATTTGTTATATTCCTTTTGGGTTGTTTGATCTCTAACAATCCAGGTATGTGGAATGTTTTTATATCTAAAATAAGACCGAACCTTTATTGAATAAGGGGACAGTTCTGCCCCAAATATAAGGTATTTCTCAGACATTACTTATCAGAACCAATTAAATCGAGCGCTCTTCGAATGATCGGAGTCAGTTTAATTTCGCTTTGATTATCATCTTTAAAATAACCATTCCATACTGCAACAGTATCCTTCTCGGGGTTTACAATTAAGCCCTGCCCGGCCCATCCCCCTTTGTAAATATCATTGTTTTTAAAAACCATGTCCCACTGGTAAATATTGTGCTTGATTGCCCAGCCTGCCCTATCCATTGGAATGCCTTGGTTGCTCATCAGCTCAGGCCTGCCTTCATACATCAAGGTATGAATATGCTTGTCAGAAACCAACTGTTCATCTGAAACAATTTGATGGCTGGGTGTAAACAATAATCCGAACCGAGCAACATCCCGGGGTCTAGCCAAAAGCCCACCATGCATGACCGGAACCCCATACCTAGGTGCAAATATTGCTGCATCACTTTCGGCGCCAATATGGGTCCAAATCATTTCACTGAGAGCATCCTGTAGCTGCATGCCGGTGATTTTTTCAACCAACCATCCAAGCACAAAGGTGTTTACTCCAGAATAATCAAATTGTTTCCCTTGTTCGCCATATCGGCCCACATTGAGCTCAGCAATATATTCATATGGATTATTAGGTGAGCTTTCATCCCACATACCATCACCAACTGCCATGGAGTATTGGTAGTAACAGGAGCTCTTATCTATATATTCTTCGGAACATTTGATGCCAGTCGCCATATCTAATATATTTTTTATCAAAATCCCTTCATAATCAGAGCCGATTAACTCTGGCAAGTAAAAATCCACTGGTTTATCAATATCAATTTTTTTCTCCGCTTCTAACATAGCCACCAATGTTGAAACAAACACTTTGGTCACAGACCAATACACTGGTTTTTCATGAGGGTTCATTCTTGGGTAGTGTTCAAATACAATATTTCCTTTATGAAGTATCACAACAGCAATTGCTGTTGACTCATCGCTTTCTAAAAAATCTACAAATGTTTTGTTGCCAGATGGTGTTTGAATTTGTAAAGCGCCAATCTCGGGATAAATTTTGGTTTTTAGTGGCTTTACCGGACCGTTTCTATAGATAGTGTTTGTTGGAAATAACTTATTAAGGTTTTTAAAATTCCAAAGCATGTCTTCGCCATTAACCGTCCACCAAATGTCATTCCTTGGGATTCGTTCGATTTGTCTTCTGGTCTCATCAACAACGGGTGCAACAGATATCTCTGTGCCCAATGCAATCAGTGTATTGGCTACAAGAGTTAAAAAAATAAAGGGGTGTATAACTTTTCTCACAATAACCTCTATTTTGCTTCGTTTGCTCCCGGATAGTCTAGGGTAAGATAGATAAAAGACTTTAAACCCTCATCCAACGCATCATCATCAATGGTAAAATAGGGCGAATGATTCCCCGGCTGCGGTTCTGTAACTCCTTTATTGTTAACCCCAAGACTAAAATAGAGACCAGGTATTTCTTGTGCGAAATATGAGAAATCTTCTGCCCCGGTTCTGGGCTCATCCAGCTCTACAAACTTACCATTGGTCGCTGCTTTAAAGGAGCTTTCCATCCGGTCTAATAACTCTGGGTTATTAACAGTAACAGGATAAAAACCGCCAACATCAAATTCAACAGTGACTTGTGTGCCTGTGCCAGCAGCTATTCCGTTAGCTATTTGTCTGATTTCATCGTAAATCTCTGCACGAAGCTTTTGATCAAATGTTCTAATGGTTCCAATTATTTGTGCCTCCTCTGGAATGATGTTATTTCTAGTGCCCGCCTTTACTATCCCAACAGAAACCACAGCAGGGTTGTTGATAATATTAATTCTTCTGCTGACCACTGTGTTTAATGCATTGATTAATTGTGCAGCGGCCATAATTGGATCAAGCCCTTCCCAAGGTCTTGACCCATGGGACTGGACACCTTTTATATTAATCTCATAAGCCGATGCAGCAGCCATAGCAGGTCCTGATTTAACAAAAACATAACCATGGGGGGCATTACCCACATGCATTCCAAAAATTACTTCTGGTTGATACTTTTCAAACAAACCCTCCGCTAACATCATTTTTGCTCCGCCGCCTTCGCCTGCAGGAGGGCCTTCTTCTGCGGGTTGAAAAATTAATAGAACCTTGCCTTTTAAGTGTTTTTTGTTTTTAGCCAAAAACTCTGCAACACCCATTAATACCGCAACATGCGCATCATGGCCGCATGCGTGCATGACCCCTACATCATTCCCAAGATAGCTAGCACGGGCCGTGGAGGCATAAGAAAGTCCTGTTTTTTCTTCGACTGGCAATGCGTCCATATCTGCTCTTAATGCAATCGTTGGGCCACTTTTGCCGCCTTCTATTAGACCCACAACACCGGTGTAGGCAATGCCTGTTTCTGTTTTAATGCCAAGCGACTCAAGATGGTTTGCAACTTTTTTTGAGGTGTTAAATTCCCTATTACTAAGCTCGGGGTTTTGATGAATGTCATGTCTCCACTCAACCACTTTCTCCATTAAAGATGCGAGCTCAATATCGAGATCCTTTTTTAGATCTGCTGCAAATAGATTGGTGGTTAGCAAGGCAGAAAGAACAAAAATACTCCTAATCATTGGTTAGCTCCATTATTTATTGGTTGTTCGGGCTGTGTTATTGTTTATTTATCTTTTAGTTTGCCTGCTTTTCTTAATTGCTTGCGTATCCTGGTTGCACTAATTGCGTGAGTGCTTTTGTCAAATGTCTCTTCTTCCAAGTTGTATCCCACACCTCTACCATAAGTGATGTTTACTATATTAGGAACCAACATAATTTCATAATCAACGCTCCTTTTAAAACCATCCTTTGCTAGCTCTTTTTCTATATTATTACAAACCGTATTCCAGTCGAATGGATTGTCTGATTGTTTTTCCCTTTCAGATACACCATGCACATCTCTAACTTGGATTATCACTTGCCCTGTCTTTTTGATGCACCGTTTAAATAGTGCTTGATGACCATCGTGCCAAGGTTGCCATCTACCTAACATCTGAACGGTTGGTTTCTTCCAGTCAAACATTTTTTAGCAGCTTGTTTGCAATCATTTCATGATTAGTGTCGTTCCACTCGGTAATGTGAAAGTCTACATTCTCAGGGTGCTCAAAAATTCGGTTGGTGTCTTCAAAAGCTCCCTTCCGAATGGTGTCCATCCAGATGACAATATCGGGTTCAAAATTCTCTCGTGTCTGTTTAGTAGGGCATATAAAATCACAAATAACAAATCTTGAGTTGGCTTTTTCAAAATCGGCAAATGATTTCATTCTTAAGCTCTGTCTGAGCCTCCCCTCCTTGCTGAAGTCCCAATCATTAGCCATGCTTCTCACTTTGTCAGCGTTATACCACGCAGCTGTCAATAACGGCTGCAATCTTTCAGAAAGGTATGTTTTTCCACTTCCTGGAAGTCCCATAATAAGTATTTTCATTGTTTCTAACCTATTATTAATTAATAAAGAAACCGGTCTATGATTCAGATCAATATAGTTAATTAATGTATCGGTATTGTGAGGTATTTTAAAACCATTGTCTTGTCTATTCTTTTTTAG
>CAXGBD010000097.1:0-4462 GCA_964008355.1 uncultured Gammaproteobacteria bacterium
AATTAATTTGATTCCAATGCTCATTAGTTCAGGTATCGCTTTTTTGTTACTCACTAGATCCAAAAATAATAAAGCCGAGAGAGTCTCTATAATCAGCCCTGTTTTGCTGTCTTTTACTAGCAGTGCTTGGTATGTATTTCGAGTGGTATTTCCAGTTGAGAATAGCCCTGGAATTGAGCATCTGGCTCTTCCTCAAATGATTCTTATAGGTGCGATATTGTTTGGTATTCTGAGCATACCGGTGGTTCTCTGGTTCAATAAAAATAAATCATAAGGTATAATTCAGCGCTTTATTAGAATATAAATGCGAAAGTGGCGGAATTGGTAGACGCGCTGGATTTAGGATCCTGTGGGGTAACCCGTGAGAGTTCGAGTCTCTCCTTTCGCACCATAGCAACATAAGAAAAAATATGAGTAATTTAAAGATTAAAGTTAATTCTAAAAAAGGATTGGTGAGAGATATCCATATTTCAGTGCCTTCAAATGTGATTGAAGAGAAGAGAAATACCCGTTTTTCACAATTATCAAAAACTGCTAAATTGCCTGGCTTTAGGCCGGGTAAGGTTCCTGAGAAAGTCATTCGGCGGCAATATGCTGATCAAGTATTGCAAGAAGTCTTAAGCGATGTATTGGAAACAACATATATGGAGTCAATTCAGGAGAAAAATTTGCAACCAGCCGGCCCTCCTAAAGTTGCACTGGATGAATATGTCAAAGAAAAGGATTTTTCCTACACCGCAACTATTGAAGTTTACCCAGAGTTTGACCTCAAAGGCTTGGATAAAATAAAAGTCGAAAAACCACATGCCGATATCACCCAAAAAGATATCAATGCCATGATGGATAACCTACAGAATCAAAAGGGCACATGGGAGAAGGTCGATCGCATCTCAAAAGGAGGCGATCAACTGCTCATTGATTTTGAAGGAAAAATTGATGGTGTGGTGTTTGACGGAGGCACGGCAAAAGATTTTGCTATGCAGTTAGGCAATGGTCAAATGCTGCCTGAGTTTGATGAATCTTTGATAGGTGTCAAATCTGAGGAAACAAAGACCATAGAACTGACTTTTCCTGATAATTATCATAAGAAAGAACTAGTGGGCAAACAAGCGCTTTTCACCGTTGATGTAAAAGAAGTGAGGGAATTGAAACCGGCAGAATTGGATCAAAAATTTGTTCAATCTTTTGGTATTAAAAGTGGCGATCAGAAAGAGTTGATGGATGAAGTGAAATCTTCAATGTCCAAGGAACTGGAAGCGAGGATTAACAATGAAATCAGACAAAACTTAATGAAATTTCTTAAAGACAAGAATGCCATTGAGATCCCGGAAGTTATGATTCATCAAGAAGCACATGCGATGCAAAAAGATTGGATGAATCGATCTGGTATTGAAGATCACGAGCAGGCTCCACCATTGGACGATTTTAACGAGATTGCCAAAGAAAGAGTCCATTTAGGCCTTTTGGTTAGCAAATTGGTTCAGTCCAAGGAGATCAAGCTTGATCCAGATAAAGTGAAAACCAAATTAGACGAGCTATCGAAAACATACCCAAACCCTGAAGAAATTCGTAAAATGTATGAACAATCGTCCCAACTAATGGACCAATTAAAATCATTGGTAATGGAAGATCAAGTGATAGACTGGTTGATTGAAAGAACTGAGTTTCAGAAAAAAGAAATGGAATTTAAAGAATTGGTAAATCGGAGTTGAATTGAATCAATTAAATGAAGAATTAAATTTAATCCCCATGGTCGTTGAGCAAACCCCAAGGGGTGAGAGAGCTTATGATATTTATTCAAGGCTGTTGAAGGACAATGTTATATTTGCGGTCGGTCCAATTGAGGATACTATGGCCAATCTGATCGTTGCGCAAATGCTGTTTTTGGAAAGCGAAAACCCCAAAAAGGACATCTCACTCTATATCAATTCGCCTGGTGGAAGTATTACCTCGGGGTTGTCTATTTATGACACAATGCAGTTTGTAAAACCAGATATTAGCACTATTTGTGTTGGTCAGGCTGCCAGTATGGGAGCAATACTATTGGCTGGTGGTGCCAAAGGAAAAAGATATTCATTGCCAAATTCAAGGATGATGATTCACCAACCTGTTTCAGGTTTTCAAGGCCAAGCTTCAGACATCGATATCCATGCAAAAGAAATATTAAGTATGAGGGAAAGAGTGAATGAGATTTTATCGAGCCACACTGGCAAATCAATCAAGGAAGTTACATCAGACACCGACCGTGATAATTTTATGAATGCATCTAATGCGCTTGATTATGGACTGATCGATACTATTCTCAGTAATCGAAACGAACTGATAAAATCACAGGTCAACGGCTAGTTATATGAGCGATAAAACTAAAGAAACTAATAAAGACAGCAAAATATTGTATTGTTCATTTTGTGGCAAAGGTCAAAATGAAGTTCGAAAACTGATCGCAGGACCCTCGGTTTTTATTTGCGAAGAGTGCGTTGATTTATGTAATAACATTATTGATGAAGAGTTAAACGAAGCATCTTCTCGTGAAGGATTGAATCTTTATAAGCCAAAAGAGATTAATGCCATGCTTGATGATTATGTTATTGATCAGAATGATGCGAAGAAAGTGCTCTCGGTTGCTGTTTATAATCACTACAAAAGACTCAATAATAAGCCTAATAAAAGAAATGAAGAGGATGTTGAGATAGGCAAAAGTAATATTTTATTAGTAGGTCCTACCGGTTGCGGTAAAACCTTATTGGCCCAAACCTTGGCAAGAATATTGAATGTACCCTTCGCAATAGCAGATGCTACAACGTTGACTGAAGCAGGCTATGTGGGAGAAGACGTAGAAAATATTATTCAAAAGCTACTCCAGAGTTGTGACTACGATATTGAACAAGCACAAACAGGGATCATATATATTGATGAAATAGATAAAATCTCGAGAAAATCAGACAATCCTTCTATCACCAGAGACGTTTCAGGTGAAGGCGTTCAGCAAGCGTTGCTGAAGTTGATTGAAGGCACTATTGCCTCAGTGCCACCACAAGGCGGAAGAAAACATCCTCAGCAGGAGTTCTTGCAAGTGGATACGACTAATATTTTATTTATTTGTGGCGGTGCTTTTGCCGGCTTGGACAAAATTATTCAGAGCAGAACAAACAAATCGGGCATTGGTTTTATTGCTGATTTAAGAGAAGCTTCCGAGAACAAAGATATTGGACAAATTTTCAAAAATATTGAACCTGAAGATCTCATACGCTATGGACTAATCCCAGAATTTGTTGGCCGGATGCCAGTAGTGGCTTCTCTGAGCGAACTAAATGAGCATGCTCTTATTAGGATTCTTACCGAACCAAAAAATGCTCTCGTCAAACAATATCAGAAGTTGTTTGCCATGGAGAAATGTGAACTGGAATTTCTCTCAGAGGCATTGGAAACAATAGCGAAATTGGCCATGAGAAGAAAAACCGGGGCTCGAGGACTTAGAACTATTATGGAGGATACATTGCTTGATACTATGTATGAAATACCTTCCTATAATAAAACTAAAAAAATCGTTGTGAATAAAGCCTTTGTTGAAAAACAATCTAAGCCTTTTTTAGTTTTTTCCTCCGGTGATCAGAAGGACTCTCAAGCCGAATTAGATGCAGAAGATGATTCTTTGTTGGTAAATGCTGACTAAATAAATCTCTTTAAATGAGATTGATATGTTGAATATTCTTTTTTTATCCCTATAAAATAAAATGTGATAATTTATTATTGGAAATTTATTCATGCCAAATAAAAAAGAAGAAAAAATCTTTCTCGATATTGTTCTCGACAAGCCTTTGCTTCCATTGAGAGATGTTGTGGTTTATCCGCACATGGTTATCCCATTATTTGTTGGCAGAGAAAAGTCAAAAATGGCTCTTGAAGAGGCAATGATTCATGAAAAAAAGATCTTATTATCTTCGCAAAAAAGATCAGACATAGATGACCCCGATTTCAAAGATATTAATACCGTCGGTACATTAGCTAACATTCTGCAGTTGGTTACATTACCAGATGGCACTGTTAAATTACTGGTGGAGGGTGAATCACGTGTTGATTTATTAGAGATTAGATCCAACGATTATTTCACTGCTGATTATTGTATTCTTTCCGAAAAATACCATGAAGGGGACAAGGAAATTAAAGCCCTGAGGAGAACATTACTTTCACAAGTTGAGAGTTATGTGAGAATCACAAAAAAAGTTCCAGCAGAAGTAGTTAACACATTAGCCAATATCAAAGAACCGGGGCGACTTGTAGATACAATTGTTGCTCATATGTCATTGAAATTAGAAGAAAAACAGAAAGTTCTAGAGCTTATAAATGTTAAGGCAAGATTGGAACATGTGGTTGCATTGGTAGATGTTGAGATTGATATGGTTGAAATGGAACAGAAGGTTCGAGGGCGAGTCAAAGATCAAATGGAAAAAAGCCAGAAAGA
>CAXGBD010000098.1:0-4255 GCA_964008355.1 uncultured Gammaproteobacteria bacterium
TCACTTGCCTGCCATGCATCATCTACATCAGGATTGAGATTGTTTGACCAATTGGCAGGATTGGTAATGTCTCCATCCCCTCCTACACCTGTCCAAAAGACATTACCTTCTGAGTAGTTGAAAGTGGCCCTGATTACAGAATCCTGTCCGGGAATGGTCACAGTTGTTGTTGGCGAATTCTCATCCGCAATCGCTAAAGAATCATCGGCTTCCCATTTCACAAATTCCATACCTTCATGAACCATGGCTCTAATGGTGACCTGTTTCCCAGCAGGATAAAAGCCATCTCCCTTGCCAAACAAGACCTCCAACTTGTGGCCCTTACCGTTTGGAGTAATCTCATTTTCCAAAGCTGTATTACTAAAGATGATGCTCGGCATGACTTCGTAATCGGGAGTTCGATGCCTAATAAACCCCCTCATATATCCAGCGTATTCAGTCGACCATCCTGTAATCTTGAGAAATTTTTCCTTGCTGTAAAAGCTAACCTCATCGGAGTCACCAATTGAGGATAAGGCCAGAGAAAAATCTCCTGAGCTTGCTGCAATGACATCGGTGATGTCAAGGATGACGGGGACACCAGCCTTAAGGTCTCGGAAGGTATGGATCAGTTCTCCAAGTTCATGATTTGAAGTGCCTATATTGTTGTTACTATTGACCTCGAAAGATGTGCATTCATTTTTTTTGTTGTGAATTTCGTTCCAGTCGGATTTGTCAAATTTGTACAAGCCGATCCCTTTCTTCAGGTTCGTGACTGTTTCAGGCACCAGTTTCAACTTTATCCGATAGCTCCCGGGAATGGTTTCCGGCAGATCAAATCGTAGAAAGGCAACATTAGTTTTGGAAACCTCCAGATTCTGCTTTTGGAATGGATAAACTTCCACCGGCTTGACAACATCCACGGAGCGGTCATTCAGCGGGTAGATTCGGTCATTGGTGGTGAAAGTCCACTCACCCCCACTGACACCATCTACAGACACAGACCATTTGTAGGTACTGTTAGGTTTAAACGAAGCAAAAAGCACATTATTGGGATAGGTGAAGGTCTCAGTAAGGCTTACACCCGGACCACTGATGGTGACAACCGCCTTGGTACTTGAGTAGTCCTTCTTGTAGGGATAATTCCAGGCCAGTCCATACTCCAGAGGAACTTTGGTGGCATTATCATTGGGAATGGGAACACTTGGATACGAATAGCGGAATCCGGGTATCCAGTAGACTGAATCTCCATACTCATAGGCGCCAATATCTGGTGCTTTACCGATGAATTTCCGATGCTGGCCGGGATAGGACGCCTTGTGGTTGAAGAACCTTCCGCCTTGTTCCTTGCCCCAGTCAGGATGCGGAAGGTACCCTGCGTCTCTGCCTCCATCATTGAGGCCAGTGACAATCACACCACTGTCGATCAGGGATGAGCCCTTCTTGGGTCGGAAGTCATAGCTCTGCACTCCATAGAAATTACCATCAGTCGAATAGACGCCATCTTCCTTAAATGGATTCATGCCATACCTGGCGATGAGGTCTGCTTCAGGGAGAGCGAGTGTCTTCTGCCATGGCATCTGTAATTCCATCCTCGGGTCTGACCAGGGTTGGAGAAAATCTTGATATGTTGAGTCATCTGGGCGGCTGGACATGGTCTTCCCGTACCAGATTCCCGATTTTTTGATTTGGAAATTAGGGTATTTTTTATACGCATTAACCAAGGCCATGAAATAACCAGCCTCATAGAGGCTGTCGTCATACTCACTCCGGCCCTCGATGTATTTCAGGTTCGGCCAGAAATCAGGAGAATTTGTAATCGCATTCTCCTGTGCAATTGCATTTAATAGTCTGGAATGGGCATTTCCTGGGACACTTGCTAATTCAGAATGGGTATTACTGTTTGAAAATCCGGAATATCTGTCAGTGTAATTGTATATCCCTTTTGTACTCTCGTCATAGGTAGTTACATTATATGCCTCGTGATAATCCCCTTTCAGTCGCATACCTCTACGATTACCTACTGAGACAAGGTGGTGAACTTCACCAAAGTTGGCTGCTTTTGCACTATCGAAACGGATAGCATTTAATGCAGGCAGGTTGATGATCCAGCTATATCGGGTTGTTGTACCGACAGTGGCATAATAATTTCTTTGTATCCCGCTACAATCACAATGGTCATAGAGATTCTCTAAGCGTGCATATTCTACCAGTGAGCCTCGACCAGGCCACATTCCGGCTGTCCATGAATCCCTAATAGTTACATAACGCCATACCGGGGCATACCAGGACTCATCCCCAATGCCTGGATGACTGGAGCCATCTGGAGAACGATCTTTCCCACCATGGGGGGCTACTCCATATTCCGCTTCTGGCAATTCCAGTCCTCCTATGGGTTTGGCAACGGCATACAGAGCACTACCATTGAACCAGTCGTTGTATTGGAATAGAACATTTTCGATTCGTGTATTTTGCCCCTTGGTGGTCCATGGCGATGCTTCGTTGATATGCTCGAAAATACTGTTTTTCAATCGGAGAAAATTACCAGTATGATAGTTTTTCCGAATCATTTTGGTAGGAATATCCGAACTGAAGGAAAACCTGCTATCCTCTATTGTCAGATAATCGGAATCAATTAGTTCTAGTGATCCTGCAAAGAAATGAATGTTTTTGAGTGTTATTTTGTCTGATTCGTTAATACTGACAAAACGGTCTCTGATACGTACTCGAACATTTGTTTGAGAAGGAATAAAATTTTCGCTAGCATATAAATAAAGTTTTTTGCTTTCGTTATCGAAAGCCCACTCCTCCAGTGAATCCAGATTACTTGGGTCAGCAACAAGCCAGTTTGAACTGTTATCCGGAGAAATGGTAACATCCGAAGTAATATTATCGTCTGGTCCCATAAGCTGATAAATCTCCTTGTGCCAGGACCAGATCGTCCCGGGTTCTGGATTGTGATAATTGCCCTTTGTCCGGTCAGTGGGGTTTTTGACATTCATTGGCAGGGCAGGGATCATGTATCTGTTACCCACATAGACTCCATAGATCTTTTCTACCTGTGTTTTCGCAAGAGTTGATAAGGCATCCATGTCCAATACGGTTTCGTAGATGCCATCCCCATTATCGTCATTCCAATCTGCCTTCAACTCGATCGTACCGTCGAGAATAACCTCTTTCCCGGTTTCTCCTTCGACAATAACAGCTTGCTGTCCATTCTTATTGAGTCCATTCAATAATATTACTTCCGGATAGCGGCCTTCCTTGATGACAATACGGTGTCCGTAATCACCTTGATGGATCTTTCCACGGACTGCTTCAATTGCACTCAAGATGGTTGGATAGGGACATTTCGAACTACCATCAGGGCCACTAGAACATTCACTGGAAAAATATTTTGAAAAAACCTGGGCATCAGAAATTTTTGCATGATTTGCATTTGTGCTATTGTCCAAGATCATTGAATAAGCATTATTAACATCCATTGGATAGTAGGCAACCAACCCGGTCTCATTTCCCACCAATGTTTTGGTCATGTTTTCTTTGATCTGTTCCGCACTCCTGGATAAATTCCAGAACCTGACATCGTCTATCTTGCCATGAAAGTTCTCTCCGATGTATCTAGTCGGGGCTGCAAGGGGAACTTGACCTTCAGGAAGTGTTTGACTAAATATTTCATCACCATTGACAAAGAGCGTGTATTTCCGTTCAGAATCCAAAGTAACTGCCAAGTGATACCAGCCGATATTTTTGATAATATTAGCTACAGCAAAGCTGATAGGGGTTCCAGTTTCAGAGTTGAAGCCTAATCTGATTTCATATCCTGATAACTGATCTTGATCCCTATGTAACTGAAGATAGGGTGAAGGACCAAAAATACTTTGTGTCCCGTGATACCTATTCTGAATTAACTGGTCTTCAGTGAAGTCAGTGTAAATCCAGGCTTCCTGGGTGAATGTTGCGGATAAGCTCGGCGCACTTTCACTCAGGTCGATTCTATCAAACTCATTTTGTTCGTGTTTCGAAAAACTTTCTTTAACTCCATCAGGCTGGAAACCCTGGAAAATATCAAGGGAGAGGTAGGGGTCAGCCGAGTAATTCGACAACGCTTTACGATCGACATATAAGACTTTGTCCATAAGATTCGAGCTTCGACTTCCAGTATCTGAAGTTAAATGACTGTCGTTTGAAGTTAAATGACTGACGTTTGAAGAATAATTATTTTGCGGACATGAGTTTGAACTATCGTAATTGTCTGTAGAACTTGAACTACTTG
>CAXGBD010000099.1:0-3996 GCA_964008355.1 uncultured Gammaproteobacteria bacterium
TCAAAGTAATATTATTCATTATTTTTCGATGTTACATTAGAACACACCATGATAAATCGGCGATGAAAAAAATATTTTTTAAAACTATCCAACTATTGATCCCATTGAGATTATTATCTTGGTGTGTTTACAAACTATCCAGAGTAACAATTCCGTTTGTTAAAAATATATTGATCGAATTATTTATTAAAAAATACAATATCGATTTAAGCGAATATCGAAAAGGAAGAAAAGAAGATTATTTAAGTTTTAACGATTTCTTCACAAGAGAAATCAAACCAGAATTACGTTTAATAGAATCTTCATACAAGACAATGGTCTCCCCTGTGGATGGACGTCTAATTGAGCATGGCAAAATCAATGAAGATAGCATTATTCAAATAAAAAATTCTCATTATTCCCTCACAAAACTATTGAATAATAATCAAGAACTGGCAATGAAATATCTTAATGGATATTTTGTCACTCTATACCTAGCACCTGACAATTATCATCGGGTACACATGCCACTGGATGGCACATTAGTAAATAGTGAACACGTTCCAGGAAAATGTTTTGCCGTCCATCAAGAATCAATAACAAAAATACCCGATTTATATATTAAGAACCAACGGTTAATTAATTCGTTTGAGAATCAGCTTTCACCATTTGTCCTAATATTAGTTGCAGCACTAAACGTTTCTTCCATCACCACTGTTTGGAAATCAGAAGATCTTCAAGCTGAAAACCCATTAACTATTCCCAAAGGTGAACAAATGGGTCAATTTAACCTAGGCTCAACAGTTATCTTACTGGTGCCAAAAGAATCTCAGTTAATATGGTCTGAGACTATGAAAACTGGAACTCGTGTAAAAGTAGGCCAAGTTATTGCTCAGATCAATAATGATTAAAACTGCTGGGCTTGTAGGGAGAATTTATCCTTTGACTCTTGAAACGTATTGACCCGTCCTGGTATCAACTTTTATTAATTCACCCTGATCAATAAATAGTGGTACTTTGATGCTTGCACCAGTTTCAATTTGAGCCGGTTTAACACCACCCTGAGCGGTATCCCCTTTCAATCCAGGATCTGTTTTAGTTACTCTAGTCTCTATAAAATTAGGAGGTTCTACCAAAATAATCTGATTATTCCACAACGTGACCGAGCAAGTATACTCTTCTTTCAACCACTGCTTAGAATCTTGAATCGCTTCGAGCGATGCAGCAATTTGTTCAAATGACTTCACATCCATAAAATGCCATTGATGACCGTCGTTATAAAGGTATTGCATTTCTCTTACTGTCACATCTGCTTGCTCAAGATTGACCCCAATTTTCACTGTTTTTTCTAGCACTTTGCCATTTTTTAAATTTCTTATTCTCAATTTATTAAAAGCCTGTCCCTTACCAGGCTTACTGAATTGAGATTCCAGAATGGTGTACGGATCGCCACCGATCAATATTTTCAAACCGGGTTTAAAATCACGACTGCTGTAATTAGGCATAAGTGGTCTTGGGGAGATAATTGTTATTTAAGTTCAACCGCTATGGAGTCAATTTTTTTAAACGGTGGAACAGAACGGCCTCTTTTACCTCGATCGCTCATAAAGTGATCAAAATCGCCTGGTCTAATAATTTTTGGCTTTTTGCCACTATAAACACGAATGGAATCTTCTGGACTCAAAACAATAACTGAGGCCAATGCTTCGCTGCCTGTCTTGAATTTCTTAGGTGGTATACCAATAACCTTTAACCCTTTGCCCTTAGTCATCTCTAAAAGTTGATCGGTTGGAAAAATCAGCAATTTACCAGCAGTGTTTGCCGCTGCGATGAGAGATTTTTTAGGATAATCTGTGTGCCTTGTATCTGCCGGAATTAAAACACGTGCACCTGTTGGAACCCGAAGGCATGTTTTTCCTTTTCTGTTTTTAGTATATAAATCACCAACCTTAATAAAGAAACCATAACCGCTGTTGGTTGCCAGCAACCAGAAAGTCTCTGGTGTTCCCGACATGACTCCAGCAAAGGTTGCACCATCGGGTGGATTGAGTCGACTAGATAATGGTTCGCCTTGGCTTCTTGCTGATGGAAGAGTATTTGCAACAATACTATACACTCTGCCAGTACTGTCGATGAAAACAGCAAATTGATTGCTTCTTCCTGAGACTGCAGTCAAGTAAGCATCGCCCGATTTATAGTTAAGGTTCTCAGGATCATCAATGGTGCCTTTTGCAGCTCTAACCCAGCCACTCTGTGACAAAACAATTGTGACCGGATCACTTGATGCCAGTTGGGTTTCATCCAAAGCCTGGGAACTCTCCGCTTCTTCGTTAAGAATTGTTCTTCGATCATCACCAAACTCCTTTGTATCTGTTGCAATTTCTTTTTGGATCAATTGATTAATTTTTGCCTTACTTTTGAGCAGTTTGGTTAATTCTTGTTGCTCGGTATCCAGTTCATCCTTTTCAATCTTTATTTTCTCTTCCTCCAACTTGGCTAGATTCCTTAGCCTGAGATTTAAAATTGATTCAGCTTGCATTTCAGATAATTTGAATTTCTTGATTAATTTTTCTTTAGGTTTGTCTTCTTCTCTCACGATACGTATTACTGCATCAAGGTTGAGATAAACAATCATCAATCCTTCGAGAATATGAAGGCGTTCTTCGACTTCGCTTAAGCGGCATTCAAGTCTTTTTTTAACCGTCTGATATCTGAATTCAAGCCATTCTAGAAGCAAATTTTTTAAATCGTACACCTTTGGTTTGCCATTCAATCCAATTAAATTCATATTGACTCGAATTGTTTTTTCCAAATCCGTGGTTGCAAATAAATGGCTCATCAGTTTGTTGTGATCTACCCTTGAAGATTTAGGTGTTATCACCACTCTGATTGGTGTTTCATGATCAGATTCATCATTGATGTCGCTCACCATTGGTAATTTTTTATCTTTCATTTGGGTGGCAATTTGCTCGATGAGCTTATTGCCAGAAACTTGGTATGGCAACTCATCAATAATAATATTGCCCTTCTCTTTTCTGTAACAAGCCCTGATTTTTATTGTTCCCAAGCCTGTTTTATAAATATTTTTTATTTCACTCATAGGAGTAATAATTTCGCCACCAGAAGGAAAATCAGGTCCCTGAAATTTTTTACTCCTGAGTAATTGGCCTATAGATTGATTTGGGTCTGTAATTAATTTATCCAAAAGTGTGGCAATTTCTCCGATGTTGTGTGGAGGAATATCGGTTGACATTCCAACCGCAATACCAGTCACTCCATTGAGTATCAAGTTTGGTAGTTTGGCTGGAAGATAAACTGGTTCATTGAGTGTTCCATCAAAATTAAGTTTCCAATCGACTGTGCCTTGATCTAGTTCAGATAATAGAAGCCTTGTATAGGCACTTAATTTTGCCTCGGTATACCGCATGGCTGCAAACGATTTAGGATCATCGTACGATCCCCAATTCCCCTGTCCAATAATCATAGGATAACGGTATGAAAAGTTTTGAGCCATACTGACCATGGCCTCATAACAGGCAGTATCTCCATGTGGGTGGTATTTACCCAAAACATCCCCCACTGTTCTTGCTGATTTTTTAGGTTTAGATTTTGCAGATAAGCCCAGTTCTGACATAGCATAAATAATCCTTCTTTGAACCGGTTTCAGACCATCACCGATAAACGGTAAAGCACGATCTAATATCACATACATGGAATAATCCAAATACGCTTTTTCAGCAAATTCCCTAAGGGGTTGAATACCTACACCGGATGCACTAGATGTATTCTTAAAATCCAATTCCTTTTGGTCACCCATTATATTTCTGCCAAGTTGCCCTTATTCTCAAGCCATTTACGTCGATCGGGATAACGCTTCTTAGACATTAGCATATCCAGCATCTCATTAGTACCATCTTCTGCATCGATCGTTAATTGGACAAGCCTTCTGGTTGTCTGTTTCATTGTTGTTTCACGTAATTGAGTGGGGCTCATCTCTCCCAATCCTTTAAATCTTGT
>CAXGBD010000100.1:0-3912 GCA_964008355.1 uncultured Gammaproteobacteria bacterium
CTTAACTCGACTGCTATTTTGTTTGGCTCAAATGACAAAGTAATGATTGGATTATTGCAAGTGGCGATGTTGTTATGTCTGATAGTTGTCGGGTTATTATTTGAGCTTGGTTGGTATTATTACCTTTCATTGGCAATTTCTTGTTGTTTGTTTTTAAGACAGCATTATTTGATCAGAAACCGTGAGCCCAAGGGTTGCTTTCAAGCGTTTTTGGAAAATAATTATGTAGGTGGGGTTATTTTTGTGGGTGTTGTATTGTCCTTTTTCTAATCTTATATTCTCGATCACAGCTGCTGGTCAATCAATGTATTCATAAATTTGTCTCAATCGAGGATTGAATTCTGTCTCTTTATTAATCATAATGCACTGCGTTAATTTATGTTTTCATAACATCGTATTTCTGAATTTTACAAAAAATAGGGATTTATGGCTTTTGTAATCATTGCTGCTGTTATTGTTGTCGGAACTGTTTTATTTAATCTAGTCACTCCGTGGTGGTTTACTCCTTTAGCATCAAATTGGGGCAGCCTGGACCAAACCATTATTATTAGTTTATGGATCACCGGGATTGCCTTTGTTTTAGTCTCTGCTTTTATTCTCTATTGCGTGGTCAAATTCCGGTATAGCGAAGACAGAAGGTCGAGTTACGAGCCTGAAAATCAAAAACTGGAGCTTCAGCTCACCGTCATTACTACGATCGGCGTTATCATACTCCTAGCACCCGGACTAGTCGCTTGGCAAAGTTATATTAATCTTCCAGAAAACGGGCTCCAAGTTGAGGGTGTCGGACAACAGTGGACTTGGTCTTTCCGCTTTCCAGGAGAAGATGGTGTGTACGGCAATACCAGCGGATCGTTGTTTAGCTCGAAAAACACTTTTGGCCTGGATCCTAATGACCCCAAAGGTCAAGACGATATATTGATTCGGGATAGACAGGTACACCTTCCAGTGAATCAACCCACTGTTTTTCAACTCAGATCAAAAGATGTGCTACATGATTTTTATGTTCCTCAATTCAGATCAAAAATGGATTTAGTCCCAGGACAACACTCTAACCTTTGGTTTACGCCAACTTTGGTGGGCACTTATGAAATCGCTTGTGCTGAATATTGTGGCACGGGTCACTGGGCCATGAGGGGTGAGGTTGTTGTAGAGGACGAAGCAGCGTTTCAGCAATGGTTAGCTCAACAGCCAACATTTGCCCAGACTATGAATGAAGGTAGCGCTGGAAATGGCCAACAAATTGTGCAATCTCTAGGCTGTGTTGCCTGTCACACTGACAATGGAGACAGTGCTATGGGGCCTACATGGAAGGATAGTTTTAACACTCAAAGAAACACAACCACAGGGGAGACCGTGCTCGCTGATGCCTCTTATATCAAAGAGTCGATATTGAACCCAAGTGCCAAAATCGCCTCTGGGTTTGCACCAGTGATGCCCGCTTATGCGTTGTCTGAAGAGGAGCTTGACGCTATCGTGGAGTACATTAATAACCTTTCAACAGAATAATTGATGCTCTGTTGTTTATATATAGAGGGAGTCTAAAACATGGAACAAAGTGCGACTTATGAAGGACAACCATTACATCACCCAAAGGGCTGGTGGGGGCATTATGTCTTCTCTCAAGATCATAAAGTCATAGCACTGCAGTATACTACCGTTGCCATAACGATTGGCTTGGTTGGTATGATTCTCTCGTTGATGATGAGAATGCAACTGGGCTTTCCTGGTCTGTTTGATTCCATTGATGCCAATAGCTACTATCAAGACGTTACCATGCATGGCATGATCATGGTCATATACCTTTTGACAGCCTTGTTTTTGGGCGGCTTTGGCAATTACCTCATTCCTCTCATGCTGGGCTCTAGAGATATGGCTTTCCCTTTTGTAAACATGCTCAGTTTTTGGGTTTATTTGCTGTCTGTTCTTATTTTGATCTCTAGTTTTTTTGTTCCTAACGGCCCGACCGGCGCTGGTTGGACGCTGTATCCTCCTCAATCTATATTGGAGGGCACTCCTGGTGGGGACGGATTGGGCATTGTGCTGATGTTGGTTTCATTAGTGGTGTTTATTATTGCTTTTACGATGGGTGGGCTGAACTACATCACTACCGTGCTGCAATCAAGGGCCAAAGGGATGTCATTGATGAGAATGCCTTTGGTGATTTGGTGTATTTTTCTTGCCACCTTTCTGGGATTGTTGGCCTTCCCGGCTTTGTTTGTAGGCGGGATTATGTTGGTCTTTGATCGGTTGCTTGAAACTAGTTTTTTTATGCCTGAAATCTTTAAAGGTGGGGAGGTTCTAGACTATGGAGGAGGTAGCCCGGTCTTATTCCAGCATTTATTTTGGTTCTTTGGACACCCGGAAGTCTACATCATAGCTTTGCCCGCTTTTGGAATCATTTCAGAGTTAATCAGTTGCCATGCTAGAAAAAATATATTCGGTTACCGCATGATGGTTTGGGCACTAGTTGCCATTGCAGCAATCTCTTTCATTGTTTGGGCACATCATATGTATGTTGCCGGCATGAATCCTTACCTGGGCTTCTTTTTTGCAACGACAACGTTGATCATTGCGGTGCCAACTGCAATTAAGGTTTACAACTGGGTGTTAACGCTTTGGCATGCAAATATTAAAATGACGGTGCCCATGTTGTACTGCCTTGCTTTTCTGATTACATTTCTTATTGGTGGACTAACCGGTCTGTTCCTTGGCAATGTTTCAGCAGATGTGCCACTTTCTGACACTTACTTTGTAGTTGGCCATTTCCATATGGTTATGGCGGTCTCACCAGTGTTGGCTTTGTATGGAGGGTTGTATCATTGGTTTCCATCAGTTACCGGCAGAATGCTTGATGACCGATTGGGCAAGATTCATTTTTGGATAACATTCATCGGTACTTATCTTATTTATTTCCCAATGCATTACATTGGCTTTTTAGGCGTGCCTAGACGCTATTATTCAAATGAACAGTTTGATTTTATTCCTGCATCTGTGGGTGATTTAAATCAGTTTATAACCATTTGTGCACTCTTGGTGGGAGCGTCACAGTTTATTCTTTTATACAACTTTATAGTCAGCGCCACTCGAGGAGAAAAAGCTCCAAAAAATCCTTGGGGAGCCTGTACCTTGGAATGGCAAACTTTAGAAGCTCCCCCAGGACACGGCAATTGGGGAGACCGGCTGCCTGTTGTTTATCGGTGGCCTTATGAGTATGGCTTGCCTGGAGCAACTGCAGACTTTATTCCACAAAACGTTCCCGATGAACAAATTACCTAAATCAATGAGTGAGCACAAAACAACTACTGAGCAGCTTATTTTAAAATTAAGCCATGCCCAGGTTTTTGTGTACCTTTTGTTGGTTGTGATTACAATTTTATTTTTGTTCGTGATCAACGCATACGTCTTTAGGATGAATTTTGACGACTGGCAGGCTCTTCCTGACCCGAGGCTGTTATGGGTCAACTCCGGTTCGCTTATAGCTGCTAGTCTAGGCATGCTCTGGGCTTCCAAGGCTTCAAAAAATGGTAATAGAGATAATTATAAACTGGGTATTTTTGTTGGGTGTTTGTTTGCTTTGGTTTTTTTGATCGGCCAGCTGATCGTTTGGCAGCAGTTAATCTCCTTAGATTATTTTGTAGCCAGCAACCCAGCAAATACATTTTTTTATTTAATCACGGGCATTCATGGCCTCCACTTATTGGGTGGAATTGTAGCTTTGGCTGTGGTTGCGTATAAATCGCAACGCCTCTCTGATGTTGTTTTACTGTCTTCTCAAACCAGCCTATTAGCGACTTACTGGCATTATATGTTGGTTGTTTGGGTTGTGTTTTTTGGTTTGTTTTTAACCACATAAAAGGAACCCACCCATGACTGATACCCACACCACTGCTGTTCCAGATAACCTCAAAG
>CAXGBD010000101.1:0-3842 GCA_964008355.1 uncultured Gammaproteobacteria bacterium
TCCAATGGTATTTGCTGATTTGATTAAAATTCATTCATCCTCCGGAAGTCTAGATATTCTTAGGTTGTTCTCGCCATACAAATGAATCAGTATTATCACTCCATAGATAATTAGAAATAAAGCCTAGTTTCTCCATCCCCAAGTATGTTGTCAATGCAACGTGGACAAAGTCCTGGATGGTCTTTTGATTGGCCCACCAGTGGATCCTTGTGCCAACATCGAATGCATTTTTGGTGTTCTGATTGAACCACTCTGGCAGCAATGCCGTCGCCTTGGATCGCATCTTTAGGTAAATTATCCATAGATTCCACTGTAGCCTCTGAAGTGATAAACAAAAAATGCAGCTCCTCACCAAAGGAGTTCAATAATGCAGCCATTTCACCTTCAGCATAAAAAACAATGTGTGCATCTAGAGAAGAACCAATCACACTTTGGTCTCTGGCAACTTCCAATGCCTTTGATGCGACTCCCTGAACAACATCAATGCCTTGCCAATCGATTTTAGTGCTCGGATTCTCCGGCAATTGATGCCAATCGGAAAGAAATACCGATTCCGTCCTGCTTCCTGGTAAAAATTGCCAAATCTCTTCCGCTGTAAAAGAAAGAATTGGCGCAATCCAACGAACCATTGATTCGGCTGTGTGATATAAAGCGGTTTGAGCCGATTTTCTCGCATGGCAATCGGCCGGTGTAGTGTAGAGACGATCCTTGATGACATCCAAATAAAAACCCCCCATATCCACAACACAAAAATTATGAAGGCATTGGGAAACTTTATGAAAAGAATAGTTCTCGTAATGATTGATTATTGTTGACTGAATCTCATGTAATCGCCCTATTACCCATTGATCAAGAGCCAATAACGCATCGGCGGGAAGCTCCTCTTTTTGAGGATCAAAATCATCAAGGTTACTCAATAGAAAACGTGCTGTATTTCTGATTCTCCTATAAGCGTCCGAATTACGCTTCAGAATTTGATCTGAAATATTCATTTCACTGCTGGAATCGGTCGATGCAACCCATAGTCTCAGAATATCGGCGCCAAGATTATTGATCACCGTTTGAGGTGCAATAACATTGCCTAGAGATTTAGACATTTTTTTACCCAGTTCATCAACCACAAATCCATGGGTCAGCACCTGCTGATAAGGTGCTTTTTCATGCATTGCAACCGAGGTCAACAGGGAACTTTGAAACCAACCACGGTGTTGGTCAGACCCTTCCAAATAGAGATCGGCTGGGAAATAAACATCGTCTTGGTCTTTCGCAACAGCATGATGAGCAAACCCTGAATCCATCCAAACATCCATGATATCGTTTGACTTCATATACTCCTCAGCATCTGATCCTATAAATTCCTCTGCCCTCGATTCGAACCAACCGTCAATGCCATCTGTTTCAATTTTCTGTGCCACCTGATGAAGAAGATCAATGGTATTGGGGTGAAGTGCTTCAGTTTTTTTGTGAATGAATAAGGGTATAGGCACACCCCAAAATCGCTGTCTGGATATACACCAATCAGGTCGTCCTTCCACCATACCTTTGATGCGGTCTTGGCCCCAATCCGGCATCCATTCAATCTTTTTAATTGCTTCAAGACACGATGATCTGAAATCTTTGTTGTCCATACTGATAAACCACTGGGGCGTGGCCCTAAAAATCAATGGAGTCTTATGTCTCCAGCAGTGGGGGTAACTGTGTTGCAAATTTTCGTAATGGATCAAATTACTATCTTTCTCAAGTGCCTCGATGATGCTAGGCTCGACCTTATAAACATGCTCACCTGCAAACAACTCCGTTGATTCGCTATAGACTCCCACTGCATTCACTGGGTTGTCTAAGGGCAAGCCGTGCTCTTGCCCGATGATAAAATCATCATGACCATGGGCTGGTGCAGTATGCACAGACCCTGTGCCGGCCTCCAAGGTAACGTGGTTTCCCAACAGGATCGGCACTCTTCTGTCATAGAAAGGGTGATCAAGCAGTAATCCTTCTAAATTCTCCGGATCGATTGAGCCAATTGTTTCCCAGTTGCTGGGCTGCCAGCGGTCATGTATGGACTCTTCCAGTCCTTGCGCAACAACAAAATAATCTAGTCCTTGTCCTGTATCAGCCGCAACCAATATGTAATCTAGATCATTGCCAAGAACAACTGCTTGGTTGGCAGGTAAAGTCCACGGAGTTGTGGTCCAGATTGGAACGCAGACAGATCGATTGGTCTTTGGTTGGTTCAATCCAACTCTGCTGTAGAATTCATCAACGTCGCTAACTTTGAAACGAACATCAATGGCAATGGATTCTTTATCCTGATATACAACTTCAGCTTCTGCCAAAGCTGATTTGCAATCCAAACACCAGTGCACCGGTTTGTGTCCATAAACCAAATGGTCATTTTCTACTATTTTGGCAAAAGCTCTGATTTGTTCTGCTTCGTAGCTCTTATTGAGGGTTAGGTATGGATTCTGCCATTGGCCCAAAACTCCTAAACGAATAAAGTCATCTCGTTGCTCAGAGACTTGTTTCAATGCAAATTCCCTGCACGCTTTTCTGAATTGATTGGCATCCAATTTGGATCCAACTTTTCCTTTCTTCTTCTCAACCTGGTGCTCAATAGGTAATCCATGACAATCCCAGCCTGGCACATAGGGTGCATCAAACCCGGAGAGTGTTTTGGATTTAATGACAATATCTTTCAAAACTTTGTTAACCACGTGACCAATGTGGATTTTTCCATTGGCATAAGGAGGACCATCAAGAAGTAAAAAACTGTTGCTGCCCTTTCGTTGTTTTCTTATTTTTTGATATAAATCACCTTTGGACCACTGTTCAAGGATCGGTGGTTCACGGTTTGGCAAATTGGCCTTCATGGGGAATCCAGTATCCGGCAAATTCAGTGTGTCTTTGTAGTCTTTCATTGGGATGGAATTTCTATGGAGCCATTATAAAGGTTAACGATTAGTTTGCACACGGATGTCTTCCAATCTAAGCCCTAGGCAAAACAATACTATGCTGTAAATAACAACCGCTGCAGGTACCAGTAACAGCAAATGTTTGACACGCTGACCCAAGGTTTGATCAATCCATATGCTGAGATCCGGATTCATAACAACTAGAAAAATCGCCATCACCGCAGTCGCGGCGATGACCCGGATCACAAAAGTAATAATACCCCAATCGAATTTGATTACTCCCTCCAGATACAAAGCCCTAAATAACAAAAACGCATTCAGCAAAGTCGAACATGAAAAAGCCAACGATAGACCAATATGAGGATATGAAATCTCTTTACTCAACAAGATCGAAACAAAGGCAATGGAGAGCATTGCATTAGTTGCCATAGTAATCAGTCCAAATTTTACCGGTGTTTTGGTGTTTTGCCTGGCATAAAAAGCTGAAGCAAGAATCAGCACCAACATCAACCCAATCAATCCATAAGCATATGCCATGAGACTGTATTGAGTCATATAAAGATCTTGGGTATTAAAATTACCTCCCAAAAATATAGTTGCAACTAACGGTCCTGAAAGAACACAAAGTCCTGTTGCAGCCGGGATAGAAAGCAACAATGACATGCGAACACCCCATTGTACTGTGGACTTAAATTGGTCCTCGTTACGAGCAGCACGTTTGGCCGATAAACTTGGCAATACCACTGTTGACAGGGCAACCCCAAAAACGCCAACCGGAAACTCAAGCAAACGATCTGAATAATAGATCCAGCTGATACTGCCTGCTGCCAAAAAAGAAGCGATCAAAGTATTAAACAGCAAATTCATCTGCGCGGCTGAGCTTCCTATGATTGAAGGAATCATTAATTTAATCACTCTTCTAACACCAGAATC
>CAXGBD010000102.1:0-3795 GCA_964008355.1 uncultured Gammaproteobacteria bacterium
TGTTTGGATTAAATTCAAAAATTGTTTTTTGTTTGGGTTGCCCTTTTCAAATTTAAGCATGGCGCTGTCATAAAATACTTCTGCAACCGTTTTTTTATTTAACCCAGGTGTTTTTATTAGGGCTTTGATTTCACTATTTTCCAACAAGCTAGAACAATGTTTTAGAAACTCTGACCATTCTGTTAGAGCCCCTGAAGAGATCGCCACATCAAAGACTGCTTTCGCATAAGGCCTGGCAACTGTTCTTAGTTCGTCCATATCATTTAATTTTCTTAGCTAGCTCTTTTAATAGGTTTTCATGGTCTGAGGTTTTGATTTCCCTGGTTAGAATTTTTTCAGCGCCCGCAACCGCAAGGCTTGCAACCTCTGACCTAAGTCCTTCCTTAATTTTTGCTGTTTCTTGGTTTGCTTCTTCTTGTGCGGCAACCATAATTTTTGATCGTTGTTTTTCTCCGTCTGTTTTTGCCTCCTCCATGATCGAGGTTGCCCGATTGTTCGCTTGATCAAGAATTGTTGAGGCTTGCTTTCTCGCTTTTTTGACCAACACAGAAGCCTCTGACTCAGCGTCGGTCAATTTCTTTTGTCCTTGTTCTGCTGCTGCCAACCCTTCTGAAATTGTTTTGTTGCGCTCTTCTATGGCCTGCATGATTAAGGGCCAGATAAACCTCATACTGAACCAAACAACGGTCGCAAAGACAATCATCTGCACTATAAGCGTGACATTAATGTTCATTTATTAGCCTCCAAGCCAATGGCTTTGATCAACCTAGCAGAATCACCCAATAAACGGATTGGCAAATACAAAAAACAAGGCAATGCCGACACCAATCATTGGTACCGCATCAAGCAACCCAGCAACAATAAATAACTTGACCTGCAGCATATTCGCCATTTCTGGTTGTCTTGCCGCACCCTCTAAAAATCTACCGCCCAACAATCCAAACCCGATTGCTGTGCCTAATGCACCCATCCCTATAAGGACGCTTGCAGCAACTGCTGTCATACCTAAAATAAACTCATTTTCCATTTTTTTCTCCTGTTGTAGTTTTTTTTACTTTTCTCTGTTGTGTTTAATGCTCTTCATGAGCCATGCTTAGATAGACTACGGTGAGCATCATAAAGATAAAAGCCTGTAGTAGTATTATCACCAAGTGAAATAGCGCCCACACCAAGCCTAACAAAAACTGCATGATCATATACCCTGAATCGGCAATCACAAATTGTTCTGTCGCTGCTCTTATTGTGAAAAGAGCAATAATCAAAAAGATCAATTCACCGGCATATAAATTGCCAAATAGACGCAGCCCCAACGAAAGCGGTTTTGCTATCTCTTCAATTAGTTTCAGCAAAAGATTAAACGGCAGCATCCATTTTCCAAAGGGCTGAAACGCCAACTCTTTGGCAAAACCTCTAAGACCTTTTATTTTAATACTGAAATAAATAATTAAAAGAAAAACTGTTAAAGAGAGGCCAAAAGTTATATTCAGATCAGCGCTTGGGACTACTCGCATGTATTCAATGCCGACTAAACTGCCAGCCCATGGCAATAAATCAACTGGGATCAAGTCCATAAAGTTCATCAAGAAGACCCAACAAAAAATTGTAAGAGCCAATGGTGCTATGAGCTTACTGGTGCCGTGATAGGTGTCTTTTACCTGTTCGTCGACAAGCACAACCACCAGTTCCACAAAGCCGAGCCACCCTGAAGGTGGTTTAATGGTTGCTTTTCTTGCCGCAAAATAAAAAGAAGTGCAAAACAAAAGCGCCATAAACACAGAGTAAAAAAGACTATCCAAATGCAGGGTCCAAAATCTGTTTTCTTCACCAGAAAAAACTGCTTCTGAGTTGAACACTAGGTGGTGTGAAATATAGTCGTTGGACGAGAATTCTTCGCTGTGAGTTGGTTCTGTCTCATGACCTTCGGTTGCGCTAGAAAACGAGCTAGCCGGCATCAACAAAATACAAGCCAAGAACAGTGTTTTAAGGAAACTAGCTTTATTCATTTTTTCTGCTTTTTTATACGAACAATAAAGACAACCAATAGACAAAAACGGCAACAATATAACCTATTATTAATGGGAAAAACATGGCCTTTAATAAGATAACAGCGGCACCAAACAATGCTCCGGTAATCAGAAACTTTAAAGCCTCCATAAGATACAGCGTGTTAGCGATTTTTTTTGGGCTTTGTGGGGTCGTTTGAAAAACAAGCCTGAGTATATGGACTGAAGAAAAAACAGCTACCATACTGCCAGCAAATGATGCTTTTGCGCTCTCAACGCTCAAAAAAAACCAAAATATTCCCGCTGTGACCATCCCTAAAACCAATTGTGCAGAAAGAATTCCAATCGCGATTTTTCTTGATTGTGCTGTCACTTGGTTTTAGTTATTGGTTTTCTTGCTCTATCGAATTCTATCTAAAATCCCCTGAAGCTCATCTGAGCTATTGTATGCAATCACTAACCTGCCCTTGCCAGATTTTGCGTGTTTGATGAAAACTTTTGCACCCAGTTTCTGGGTTAGGCTGCTTTCGAGTCTTTTAATGTCAGGGTCTTCGGGTTGTTTTTTTGTTTTTGGTTTGTTCGCGCCTTCAAGGATGCTCCGAACTAAACTTTCTGTGTCTCTGACAGAAAGTTTTTTTTCAATAATGAGGTTTGCCACCTCTAACTGCATGGAGGAATCAGTTAAAGACAACAGGGTTCTAGCATGGCCCATGTTTATTTTTGCTTCGTTTAAGAGTGCTTGAACGCTGGAGCTTAAATCCAGCAGTCTTAAGGTGTTGGTGATGCTGGCTCTGGCTCTTCCTACAGCGTTGGCAACTTCTTGATGGGTCATTTCGTATTCTATAATCAGCTTCTGAAACGCGTTTGCTTCCTCTAAAGGGTTGAGGTTTTCGCGCTGAATGTTTTCAATCAACGCTACTGCAACCGCTGATGCGTCTGACATGGTTCTAATGACGGCCGGCACGGCACCAAGGTTGGCCAGCTGTGCGGCTCTCCACCTCCGCTCTCCTGCTATGATTTCAAAACGAACACCTGTTTGTGAGTCAACAACCGCTCGCTCCCTGACCACAATCGGTTGAATAATTCCTTGCTCTTCAATGGATAGTGCTAATTCCTTCAGCTGTTCTTCTCTAATTGTTCGTCTTGGCTGAAAGGGTCCTGGTCCTATTTTTTCAATAGATAATTGGTGAATAGCTTCGTCTGGCTTAATGGTTTGTTGGGCGGGCTCAGAGGCCCCAAGTAAAGCCTCCAGTCCTCGTCCTAGGCTTTTCTTTTTTTCGTCCATATTACGTTTTAGTTTATCGAGTTAAAAAAATCATTCCATGATTTTTTAAGTTATTTCTTTAGCCAAAGAAAGGTACGCCTTTGCCCCCAAGCACCCTTGATCATAAGCCAATGCAGAGAGCCCAAAGCTGGGAGCTTCAGCCAGCCTGACGTTTCTTGGTATAGAGGTCCAAAGCAATTTATTCCCAAGGTGTTTTTTTAGTTGTACAGAAACCTCCACTGAGATGTTGTTTCTAACGTCAAACATAGTTCTTAAAACCCCTTTGATTTCAAGGCTTGGGTTTATCTTTTGTTTGACTTGGTTGATTGTTTCCAGCAGGCCGGTCAGCCCCTCTAGTGCGTAGTATTCACACTGGACTGGGATGATCACCGCTCCAGCTGCGGCTAGTGCATTCAAGGTTAATATGTTCATTGAGGGTGGAGCATCAATTAAAATATAATCAAAATTATCAGTGGCTTTTTCTAGTATTTTTTTAAGCTGAAACTCTCTCTCGTGCTGCTCCAGTAG
>CAXGBD010000103.1:0-3753 GCA_964008355.1 uncultured Gammaproteobacteria bacterium
ATTCGAGCATAACGGTTTGTTGCAAAGGATAACAGGAGCTCAAACCGCCCAAGTCAATTCGCTTCATACCCAAGGTGTCAAACAATTGGGAGATGGGTTGAGTGTTGAAGCCACGAGCCAAGATGGCTTGATTGAAGCGTTCACTGTCAATGATGCTGATGGGTTTAACTTATCCGTTCAGTGGCACCCAGAATGGCAACCCAACACAAGTTCTATTTCAACTGCTTTATTTGAATATTTTGGACAAGCGTGCAAAGAATTTGCCGAGCAATCATGAAACAACAAGAAATTATTGATTGGTTTAAGCAGCATGATATTGAAGACATTGAGGTGATAGTGCCGGATATGGCAGGTGTGGCACGTGGTAAAATGCTGCCTGCTGAGAAATTTCTAGAACAACCAGCGATGCGCCTGCCTGAATCGGTCTTTGTCCAAACGGTAACAGGTGAATATCTCCATGAACCCCTTATTAACCCAGCAGACAGAGATATTCTTGTCAAACCTGACATGGATACGTTAAGAGTTTTGCCGTGGGCAAAAGATTCCACAGCAACTGTCATTAATGACTGCTATTACGAAGATGGCTCAGCTGTTGATATCTCACCAAGACAAGTTTTGAGAAATATACTAAAAGTGTATCAGGAAAAAAATATGGTGCCCATGGTGGCTCCAGAGCTGGAATTTTATTTAGTCAAACGCAACACTGATCCAACTGTTCCATTGGAGCCGCCCATCGGTCGTTCAGGAAGGCAAGAAACGGTTCGCCAACCGTTTAGTATTGATGCGCTTGATGAATTTGAACCGGTGATTGAAGACATTTATCAGTATGCAGATAGCATGGGGATTAAGATTGATACCCTGGAACATGAAATGGGAACGGCTCAGTTGGAGATCAATTTTGAACATGGTGAAGCTATGCAACTTTGTGATCATGTGATTATGTTTAAACGGATCGTGAGAGAGGCTGCAATGAGACACAATATCTATGCAACTTTTATGTCTAAGCCCATGCAGGCAGAACCTGGAAGCGCGATGCACTGGCACATTTCAATTCTAGATATCGGATCCAATAATAATATTTTCTCAAATGATGAAGACGAAGAGACGGAACTGTTTAAACACTTCATAGGTGGTTTGCAAACCTATATTCCAGAAGCAATACTGTTTAATGCACCCTATGTTAATTCTTACCGGCGTTTTACGCGTTGGCAGAATGCTCCTATTAATATCTACTGGGGCTATGATAACCGAACCACGGGACTCAGGGTTCCTTCATCTGAACCGGAGAATCGTAGAATTGAAAATAGGATTGCTGGAGCAGACGTGAACCCTTACCTATCGATTGCAGCTTCTTTGGCATGCGGGTATCTGGGAGCACAAGAGGAGATAAAACCTAGTGCGCCAGAGGGCTCTAACGCCTATAATCTACCCTTTACACTTCCAAAAAATTTGTCCAATGCTATAGAAATGCTGGAACACAGCGAAGCAATGCAAATGTTATTTGGAGAGCGTTTTTTACAGATTTATTTAGAGATCAAACAATATGAATATCAAAAATATTTTGCAAGCATTAGCCCTTGGGAACGAGAGTTTTTATTATTAAACGTGTAATCATGACTAAACCCATTGACCAATTAAAAAATCTGGATCGTAATCATTATTTGCATCCATTTACAGATCATCATCTTCTGTCCAAAAAAGGCACTAGAATCATTACCAAAGGCGAAGGGATATATATATGGGACGCAGAGGGCAACAAAATTTTGGATGCAATGTCTGGATTATGGTGTGTGAATGTCGGTTATGGCAGAACCGAACTGATTGAAGCTGCCTATGAGCAAATGCAAGAACTACCCTACTATAATAGTTTTTTCCACTGTGCTCATCCACCTGCCATTGAACTTGGAGAGCTATTGAGCCAAATTTCACCCGGTGATTTAAATCATGTTTTCTATACCGGATCAGGGTCTGAGGCCAACGATACCATCGTGAGAATGGTTCGCAGATATTGGCAACTACTGGACAAACCCGATAAACAAATTATTCTTGCCAGAAACAATGCTTATCATGGCAGTACAGTTGCTGCTGCAAGTCTTGGCGGTATGACAGGAATGCATGCACAGGGTGGGTTACCCATTCCAAATATACATCATATTGCCCAACCCTATTGGTATGGAGAAGGGGCGGATCTTGATCCAGACTCCTTTGGAATCAAGGTTGCCCAAGAGCTACAATTAGCCATCGATCAGTTTGGGATTGATAATATTGCAGCATTTATAGCTGAGCCCATCCAGGGAGCCGGTGGTGTTATTATTCCTCCAGAAACTTATTGGCCTGCAATCCAGAGTATATGCGATGATCATGAAATTTTATTGATCGCCGATGAAGTGATAACCGGCTTCGGTCGATTGGGAGAATGGTTTGGCAGCAAAGTCTACCAGATTAAGCCAGATCTCATTCCATTTGCCAAAGGAGTCACTTCGGGATATCTCCCTTTAGGGGGCGTATTAGTGAACGACAAAGTGGCTGATACCATTATCTCCAAAGGGGGTGAATTTACCCATGGGTTTACTTATTCTGGACATCCTGCCGCCTGTGCTGTAGCCATTGCAAACATAAAAGTCTTACATCAAGACAACATCATTGATCAAGTCAGACAAGAGACGGCTCCTTATTTCAATAAACTGTGGCAAACACTTGCAGACCATCCAATTGTTGGCGAAGCCAGAGCGAAAGGACTAGTTGCTGCAATTGAAATCTGCAAAGATAAATCGAAGCGAGAACGATTTGATATTGACCCAAGTGCAGGTTCGCTGTGTAGAGATTTTGCTATAAAGAATGGCATTGTTATGCGTGCTGTAGGGGACACCATGATTGTGGCTCCTCCTTTGATTATCAGCATAGAGCAGATTGATGAATTGATTAGCAAAGTGGGCGACACGCTGGATGAAACCCTGGCAGCAGTTGGAGCAATATAACTCTAATTTTTGGTCTACAATCAATGGAAAATAAGCCAGATCATCCTAATTCCTACTATGTTGCAACAGCAAAAGAATTAAGGGAATATCCTCAATTAAGCGAATCTATTGAAGCGGATGTATGCATCATTGGGGGAGGTTTTACAGGACTGCTTGCAGCCCTTAATCTAGCCGAAAAAGGTTATCAGGTGGTCTTGTTAGAGGCTTGTAGAATTGGCTGGGGAGCATCCGGTAGAAATGGTGGTCAGGTGGGTAGCGGCTATAATAAAAAAATACCCGAACTTGAGAGGCACTATGGAACATCCCTTGCTAAAGATCTCTGGAATCTTACTGAAGACGCAAAATCGATTGTCAAAGACAGAATCACACAACATGATATTGATTGCGATCTATCTTTTGGAAATGTAACCGTTTCTAACGACCAAAGAGATTCGGAATCAGACAGAGAGTATGTAGATAAATTAAATCGTGACTACAACTATAATGAAATCAGATATCTTGATGAAGCAGAAGTCCATGAGATGTTTCACAGTCCACTTTTTAAAGGAGGTGGATCGCTGGATCTGGGTGGCATGCATCTACACCCTCTGAATTTCATGCTCGGTCTAGCCAAGGCTGCGACCAAAGCGGGCGTACAGATTTTTGAACAATCTCGCGTGATCCAATACACAAAACTCAAGCCTTCGGTCATCCGAACAGAACAAGGTCAGGTTATGGCCAAGCATATTGTTCTGGCATGTAATGCTTATCTGGAAAAATTAGAAAAAAGAATTGC
>CAXGBD010000104.1:0-3721 GCA_964008355.1 uncultured Gammaproteobacteria bacterium
CAATGTCTGTGCCCTGGTTGTTTGACTACTCCGTGCTCGATGTGATCAACACTGGGATGATCTTCTCGTACAAAGCGTTCGCCATAAGTGTTGACTAATATTTCCCAAGGTTGTCTATTGGGTGGATATAACGGGGCATGTCCATACAATGGTGATGGATAATTTTCATCTGACAGAATTCCACCGAGTAGTGATGCATATTTCTCACCTCCACGAAGATATCCTCCTGTCGACTGACCAAGCAATAAACCCGTGCCTTGACTATAAGGATAAGCTGCATTGACATACAGAGGTACATTGTGAAGTTCTTCAAATAAATGTGGGTTGGCAGCACATCCCCCTGAGGCTAAAACCGTATTTCGTCCGTTATACTGACTTCTAAGTCCATCTTGGTCTTCAACAATCACTCCTTGCACAGAACCATCTCTTGCTTGCACCAAATCGACAACACCAGAATTTATCAGTAGTGTAATAGCACCTGTCTCAATGGCTGTCTCGACCATGGGTTTAAACACATTGAGTATTGAAATGCCCCCTTGAACTCCTTCGATATAGCGAGCGGTAGTAAAGTGGTCATGTGCGATACCTGTTACGGGGTGGTCTTTTTTAATGCGATAGCCATTTGCGTGCAGGAAATTGATGGTGTCTCCAGCATGATTGACCAACAGTCGGGCCAGTTCGGGGTCAGAGGTATGGTGATTGATGCGCATGATGTCTTGATAATGAGCCTCAGGTGAATCCTTAATGCCTTTTTGTTCTTGGAACACGGTTCCAGCACCAGCGATTTGTCCGGTAGATAAATAGAGGGTGCCACCAATTGTGGCTGCTTTTTCAATCAAAAGTACCCGAGCTCCTCTTTGAGAAGCGAATAATGCTGTGGGTAGTCCTGCAGTTCCAGCACCAACGATGATTAAATCCCAATGCTGATTTCCTAATGCCAGACGGGTAGAGAAGGGAAGTGAGCTCAATGTGAGCATTTTCAAGGCATTGATCAAAAGTTCTCTTTTGGTCAATTTGATTTTTTCATAGAAAGAATTCACTAGTCACCTTGTCGTTCAATCATATCGTATAAAGGATGTCTGAGACAGTAGTAAAAATCCAATGAAGTTATTATGACTTTGCTATAACAAAGTATCATGCACACACAAAACGAATACTGAAACCCAATAAGTCTCAACAACCAAAACCGCTCTTGTTTAGTTTTTTTAGTAGGTATTATTGTGGTTTTGTTTGCCATCATTTATAAGGAAACCTAAACTTCAGTGTGAATAGAGGACTTATATGCATTTTCTGAATAGATTGCTTACAATTACGATTGCTTTGTTAGTGACATTTTTAATATTTTATCTGATGAGCATTTTAGCACCTCATCTCACGGATTATATTACTGAAAAATTATCAACTAGGTGATTTATGAAAGAAAAATTTCCCTTTAATGCTCCTGAAATAGTCGTCACTAAAGACATGTGTGATATCAATGGTCACATGAATGTTGCGTATTATTTGAAAATTTTTGATGAATGTTCGCGTCCATTATTCGAGGACATGGGATTTAATGATCAAAGTAGTTTTTCCATTTTTGCACTGGAGGACAGTTTACGATATCTCAAAGAATTCTTACTTGGTGATACAGTTTTTCCAAGATTTAGAATTGCTGATTTGAACAATAAATTAATACACATTGTTGGAGTATTGATTAATAACAAAGAGGAGCTCTCTGCCATCTCTGAAACAATTGTAGCCCATGTAGATATGGATTCGAGAAGAACCTCAGATATGCCGGATAAATTTTATCATAACGTCAAATCAATAAAGGAAAACCACGATCTGACTGGTGCAATAGATTTTGATTTAAGGCTTAAGATTAAATCAGCATAATTAATGCGGAATTTTTTTTACTCCGCTTTATAATTTAGATTAGATAATCGAAAAGAAAACCAGAGTTAGCGATCATTTTCAAAAGATTCGGTTGGATTTATTGAGATAATTTTTTTCTAAAAAACTACCTTAAACTTGACAGCTTCGTTCAATGGTATATATATTCGTCAATGAGAAGAATTTGCAGCAAGAAGCTAGACAATTCTCTTAGAAGTTACCCAAAATTTAATAATCTAGAATATGAGCTCTAAAACACTTACTCTTATTGCGATTTTTCTTATTCCCTCAGTTGGCTTTGCTAACGAGCTGAGTGCAGGAGATACTTCCTGGATTCTCACATCAACTGCACTAGTGTTGTTCATGACATTACCGGGTCTTGCACTTTTTTATGGTGGTTTGGTAAGAAGTAAAAATATTATTTCTGTTCTAATGCAGTGTTTTACAATTGCCTGTCTAGTCTCTGTTGTCTGGTCAATTTATGGATATAGTTTGGCATTCAAGGGTGATGGCAAATTGTTTGGTGACTTCAGCGCTCTTTTTCTATCAGGAGTGGGGAGAGATTCTATTTCAGGAACTATCCCAGAAACGGTGTTTGTAATGTTTCAGATGACCTTTGCAATCATCACTCCAGCACTTGTTGTGGGTGCTTTTGTTGAGCGAATGAAATTTTCAGCTGTTTGTTTGTTCTCTTTATTTTGGATTACTTTTGTATATTTGCCTGCCTGTCATATGGTTTGGGGAGGAGGCTTCTTAGGTACTGCTGGGGTGATTGATTTTGCTGGAGGGTTAGTGGTTCATCTGACCTGTGGAGTCGGTGCTTTAATAGTGGCATTGGTTTTGGGTCCAAGACAAGGATTTCCAAAAATACCCATGCCTCCTCATAATAGGACCATGGTTGTAATTGGTGCAGCAATGCTTTGGGTTGGTTGGTTTGGTTTTAATGCTGGAAGTGCTGTTGCTGCAGATTCTAGTGCGGGAATGGCCATGTTGGTTACTCATATTAGTGCTGCCACGGGTGCTCTAACATGGATGTCCATTGAGTGGATTAAACAGGGCAAACCGACCGTTGTTGGAATTGCTACTGGAATGGTTGCAGGATTAGCTACCATAACGCCTGCAGCTGGCACAGTAGGACCTTCGGCGGCTTTTTTAATTGGTTTTTTAGCAGGCTTAATTTGTTTCTATTCTACCCAGATAATCAAAGGAACATTTAAAATTGATGATTCTCTTGATGTTTTTCCTGTACATGGTGTGGGAGGAATCTTAGGTGTTGTCATGCTTAGCCTTTTAGGTAGTCCAGAGGGTTTTCTCGGAGAGGGTGCATCAGGCATTGCTGAAGGAGGAGTTTTAGTTCAGTTAAAAATCCAACTTTTAGGCATTGTCGTTATTTTTGCATGGACCGCAGTAGCAACATGGATCATTTTAAAGATAGTTAACGTAGTCACAGGTCTTAGAATTGATCCAGAATCAGAGAGCGAAGGTTTGGATGTTACCAGCCATGGAGAAAGAGGTTACAATATCGAATAATAATTTGTTATTTAATACTTAATACCTATTTTATAAAAATATTTTAGAGTTATCACTGGATAGCTGGCAATACCTGCTCACCAATCATTTTTATTGATTCGACTGGATCTTCTTGTAAGCCAAGCGAGATTTCTGTAAAACCTTCTCTTTTGAATGCTTCAAGCCGTTCAATATGTCTGTCAATATCACTGGGATCCCCTGACATCGTCAGACCTTCGACCAGCTGGTCAACGATGTGTTGAGAAACCCCTTCAATATCACCGGTTCGCTCACGATATGCCTTAAGGAATGGGAAAGGATTCTTCAGTACCCATTC
>CAXGBD010000105.1:0-3718 GCA_964008355.1 uncultured Gammaproteobacteria bacterium
GACTGTTAAATCCGTAAGTGTGGATCTTTGCAGTAAACTTGGTTTGGTTATTCCAGTGGGTAAAGATTCACTCTCAATGCAAACTGCATGGAGTGATGGCACATCCGATAAGAAAGTAACCGCACCATTGTCATTGGTGATATCGGCTTTTGCACCCGTTACTGATGTTAGAGAGACACTGACACCTCAACTACAATCAATTGAAAGTTCAAAATTACTTTTAATTGATTTAGGGAAAGGAAAAAATAGGTTGGGTGCCTCTTGTTTGGCTCAACTCTACAACCTGTCGGCAGGCGAACCTGCTGATTTAGACGATCCAGATTTGTTGGCTAATTTTTTTTCATCAATGAGGCGGCTCAAACAAAAGCAAAAAATTTTGGCATACCACGATCGTTCCGATGGAGGTCTGTTTGCGACTTTGTGTGAGATGTCTTTTTCTGGGAAAGTGGGTTTGAATATCAATCTAGATTCGACATCTAATACTGATACATTAGCAGCATTATTTAATGAAGAGTTGGGTGCGGTAATTCAGGTTCTAGACAGTGATTGTGCAGAAACTTTAGCTGTTTTCGCGGATCATGATTTAGAGCAATGCGTTTCAATTGTGGCCGATGTTAAACTATCTGGGCAAATAAAGATCACAACAAAGCATGATTATCAGGCCAGTTTTAAACGAAGCACTCTTAGAAAGATGTGGTCTGAACTATCCTATAAAATGCAATCATTAAGGGATAATCCAGCTACAGCGAAAGAGGGTTTTGATTCGATTCTCAATGAAAATGACCCAGGTATGAAACCATTGATTAATTTTGACTACCCGATCAAAAAATCTAAGATTCATCACAAACGATATCAACCGAAAGTTGCAGTATTGCGAGATCAAGGAGTAAATAGCCACATAGAGATGGCAGTTGCTTTCCATAGTGCTGGATTTAGAACCTATGATTTTCACATGACCGATATTCTCGATGCCGATTGCAATCTTGATGATTTTGTTGGACTAGTGGCATGTGGCGGATTCTCTTATGGAGACGTTCTGGGTGCAGGTGGAGGTTGGGCAAAAACAATACTTTTTCATACGAATGCAAGAGCAAGATTTGAAGAATTCTTTGCTCGTGAAGATACTTTTACTTTGGGAGTATGTAATGGTTGTCAAATGTTATCTCAACTCAGAGAGATAATCCCAGGATCAGGTCATTGGCCTAAATTTGTAACCAACCTATCAGAACAATTTGAAGCCAGATTGAATATGGTTGAAATTCTTGACAGTAAATCACTCTTCTTTAATGAAATGGCGGGCAGTTTTCTACCCATTGTTACTTCAAACGGGGAAGGACGTGCTCAATTCGACGATGATTCTGATCACAAGATTTTAAAAAATCAACAACAGACTTGTATTAGATATGTGGATAATTTTAAGCAACCGGCGTCTAGTTATCCCGAGAATCCGAACGGTTCCGAGGGAGGATTGGCTGGGTTATGTTCTATGGATGGCAGAGTCACCATCTTAATGCCACACCCTGAACGAGTATTACGAACTGTTCAGCATTCTTGGTCTCCAGCAGATTGGGGTGATAACGGTCCTTGGTTAAAAATGTTTCAGAATGCGAGAGATTGGATTGATTGATTCCAAAACCATAGTCATCAAGGATGATAATATTGCTTCCTATGGGTTTGGCGAGGAACACCCTTTTGGTCCTGATCGACATGCCGCTTTTCACATTCATCTAGAAGAATCAGGAATTGCTGATAGAGTGCATCTATCTGCATCAGGATATACAGCCATTAGAAGTGATATTGAGAGGTTTCACACCTTCGAATATATTGATCGAGTCATTGCCCAGTGCAAGCTTGGTAAAGGATTTCTTGATAATGGCGACACACCAGCTGTTAAAGGTCTTTATGAGTCATCTTTAGCAGTGGTAGGGGCTTCTCTATTTGCGACCAAGCAAATAATCTCAGGGCATTTCAGTCGGGCTTTTGTTCCCATAGCAGGACTGCATCATGCGAGAAGAAATTCAGCAGGTGGCTTTTGTGTTTTTAATGATATTGGAGTGGTTATTGAGACTTTAAGAAGTGAATATCATATTGAGAGAATTGCCTATATTGATATCGATGCTCATCATGGAGATGGCATTTTCTATACCTATGAACAGGATCCAGATTTGATTTTTGTAGACTTACACGAGGATGGACGCATATTGTACCCAGGCACTGGTTTTGCTGAAGAAGTAGGTGTCGGAGTTGCTGAGGGAACGAAGTTAAATATTTCACTACAGCCTGGTGATGGTGATACAGAGTTTCAGAAAGAGTGGCTCCATATTGAAAATTTTCTGGATAGTTTTTCTCCAGATTTTTTTATTCTTCAATGTGGAGCAGACAGTTTATCAGGTGATCCAATAACTCACCTTGAGCTTTCTGAACAATCTCATTATCATGCGGCTAAAAAACTTACTGAATTAGCAGAAAGACATGCACAGGGGCGTATCATTGCATTCGGTGGTGGAGGTTATAATCGAGACAATATTGGTAAAGCGTGGACACATGTAGTTAAGGCTTTTTCAGAATACCCATAAACTTATCGATCTATTTTCTCTAAGTAAGTAAAATTAAACAGACTGAGAAAAACTCAATATAAGACGATGACTATAGATACACAAATAATCGATCTAGATCCCGAGCTTCACGCTGCAGTGAGTGCTGAGAGAAAAAGACAAGAAGAACATGTTGAACTCATAGCTTCAGAAAACTATGCGAGCATTGCAGTGATGGCTCTCCAAGGATCTCTACTAACCAACAAATACGCCGAAGGATATCCAAATCGTCGATACTATGGTGGTTGTGAAAATATGGATACAACTGAAACTCTAGCCATTGAAAGAGCCAAAAAACTTTTCTCAGCAGGGTTTGCCAATGTCCAACCTCATTCGGGATCTCAGGCAAATATGGCTGTTTATATGTCACTGTTAGATCCTGGAGATACTATTCTTGGTATGAGTCTGGCTGAGGGGGGGCATCTGACACATGGTTCACCGGTTAATTTTTCTGGACGGTTATATAATTCTATTGGCTATGGTTTGGATCCTGAAACAGGTGAAATTGATTACCTGGCATTAGAAAAGTTAGCAACTCAATATCAGCCAAAAATGATTGTGGGAGGCTTCTCTGCTTACTCACGTATTGCAGATTGGGAAAAGTTTAGAGAGATATCAGACTCTATTGGTGCTTATTTAATAGTTGATATGGCTCATATTGCAGGACTCGTTGCTGCAGGATGTTATCCGAATCCTGTACCCATAGCTGATGTGACCACGTCTACTACACATAAAACACTGAGAGGACCACGAGGAGGCATCATCTTAGGCAGAAGCAATGAAGCAATTGAAAAGAAAATAAACAAACAAGTTTTTCCTGGAACGCAAGGAGGGCCTTTGATGCACGTTATTGCAGCAAAAGCACACTCATTCCTAGAAGCCATGCATCCAGAATTTGTTGAGTATCAACACAAAGTCGTTGCCAATGCACAATTAATGGCAAAATTATTTATCGAGTCGGGGTTCAATGTCGTTTCAGGAGGCACTGATTGCCACTTATTCTTGTTAGATTTGACAGAAAAAAATATCACGGGGGCAGATGCTGAACAAGTTCTGGGAGAGGCCAATATTACATTGAATAAAAATTCTGTTCCCAATGATAAGAGATCACCAATGGTGACAAG
>CAXGBD010000106.1:0-3662 GCA_964008355.1 uncultured Gammaproteobacteria bacterium
CCCTAGATTGAGAGCCGTGACCAGTCCCATGGATGTCGTTATTGGACTTATTATCTATACACAGCTCGTACTAGGTTGTTGGATCGCATTGGGCTACCGTTGGGGCTCTTCTTGGTTTGCCGCTGATTTGACACCCTATTTACGGTCAATATTCACATTCGATCCTGAAATTGCAGCCATCAGTGCCATGCCCTGGGTAATCAAGCTGCACGTCATTGGTGCGTTTACTATTATATTGCTTATCCCGTTTTCAAGACTGGCTCATTTCCTAGTTGCACCACTTCACTATTTATGGCGACCATATCAAATTGTGATATGGTATTGGGACCGAAAGAAAATTAGAGATGCAGGTAGCGCCTGGCAATCAAATAGACCTCGCAATAACTAAACCTCATAATAAACTTGCAGTAGGATCATGGAAGACATAAGCAAGTCTAAACAAAACAAGGCGCTGGCATTCAGCACAATATCATTTGGGGTTTGCTTCGCAGTTTGGACACTTTTCTCAATTATAGGAATTCAAATAAAAGAAAATTTGGGACTTAGTGATAGTCAGTTTGGGTTAATGTTGGGCACACCAATTCTGACGGGCTCCTTAAGTCGTATCGTTTTCGGTATTTGGTCAGAACAATACGGTGGACGTATAGTCTATGTTGGAGTGATGCTAACAGCCTCACTAGCTGCATTTCTACTGTCCTATTCTGATACCTATTTAATGACATTGACTGCTGCCCTTGGTTTAGGATTAGCTGGTGGCTCTTTTTCGGTAGGGATTTCCTACGTATCAAAATGGTATCCTAAACAAAAACAAGGGTCTGCCCTAGGCATTTTTGGGATTGGGAACATGGGAGCAGCTGTAACAACTTTTCTTGCTCCTTTTGTCTTGGTTGCTTTTGGGTGGCAAGTTGTTGCCCAGATTTGGGCTGGTGGTCTTGCGATCATGGCAATTTTATTCTGGTTATTTACGGACAATGACCCAAATTTAGTCAAACGCAAGGCAAGCGGTGAAAAACCAAAAAGCTTTATCGAACAATTGAAGCCTTTGAAACAGATCCAGGTTTGGCGTTTCTCACTCTATTATTTCTTTGTATTCGGAGCTTTTGTTGCACTGGCACTGTGGTTGCCAAGATACCTGATGGGTGTCTATGGTCTTGATATCAAAACAGCTGGAATGCTTGCAGCGGTATTCTCTATCGCTTCTGTGTTCCGTGCCTATGGCGGTCACTTATCGGATAAATACGGTGCCAGAGTGATCATGTATCTGACCTTTGGAGTAGCAATTGTTTGCACTTTTATGCTGTCTTATCCTGAAACTGACTATATTATCCATGGGATTGAAGGTCCAATCACATTCTCCACCAGTACCGGTTTGGTTCCTTTTGTTATTCTAATTTTTTTACTCAGTTTCTTCATGTCATTCGGCTGTGCAGCTGTTTATAAACATATCCCTGTCTACTATCCAGATGATGTCGGTGCAGTGGGTGGTCTAGTCGGTATGGTCGGTGCTTTAGGAGGATTCTTCTTTCCAATCGCATTCGGTGTGATGATTGATGTCACTGGTATCTGGACGAGTTGTTTCATGCTTTTATTTGTCGTCGTTTCTCTTGCTATGGTCTGGATGCATTTAGCTATTCGTCAAATGGAACAAAGAGTCCTTCCAGAAAATATGCCTGAACTACCTGAGATGGAAGAAATCCACATTCCTGAAAAACACGACAAATACGTCAGTCATACTCTCGAGGTTTGGCATCCAAATGATCCCATTTTTTGGAAAACAACTGGCCAAAAAATTGCTAGACGAAATCTTTGGATCTCAGTTCCATGCTTACTGCTGGCTTTTTCTGTATGGCTAGTCTGGAGTGTGGTTGTTGCGAAACTTCCTTCGGTCGGATTTGTATACACCACCAATCAACTATTCTGGCTAGCCGCTGTACCGGGTTTATCAGGGGCAACTCTCCGGATCTTTTATGCTTTTATGATTCCAATCATGGGTGGAAGACTTTGGACAACACTCACTACTGCATCACTTCTGATCCCTGCATTTGGTATAGGATATGCGGTACAAAACCCTAATACTCCCTACTTGTTGTTCTTAATTCTTGCGTTATTGTGTGGTCTCGGAGGCGGTAATTTTGCAAGCTCAATGGCAAACATTAGTTTCTTTTTCCCCAAAAATGAACAAGGAAATGCTTTGGGACTGAATGCTGGTCTTGGAAATCTAGGGGTCAGCGTTATGCAGTTTGCTATCCCTTTAACTATTACGTTCTCAGTGTTTGGTTTGTTAGGTGGCGAGCCACAAATAGCTGCTGACGGGAGCGAGGTTTGGCTACAGAATGCAGGTTTTATTTGGGTTCCTTTTCTAATTATCGCCACTATTGCAGCTTGGATTGGCATGAATGATATTGCCAGTGCACGATCATCATTTCAGGAACAGTCAATTATATTCAGTCGCAAACACAATTGGGTAATGTGTTTACTTTACACAGGAACTTTTGGATCATTCATCGGTTACTCAGCAGGATTCCCTCTCCTTGCTCAACTCCAATTCCCAGAAGTTGATATATTCAAATATGTTTTCTTGGGTCCATTAATCGGAGCTCTATCACGTGCTGGTACGGGTTGGATATCGGATAAATATGGTGGCGGTAAGGTTACTTTCTGGACTTTCGCTTCAATGATTATTGCTGTGCTTGGAATCATTTATTTCTTGATTAATAAGGATCAACCTTATGCGTTCTGGGGATTCTTTTCTATGTTTATATTTTTATTTTTTGCCACCGGTGTTGGGAATGCATCTACATTTCAAATGATACCAACCATCATGAGTAATCAGATATCCAAATTGATGCCCGAATTAAATACAACCGAACAACAGCACCAAGCAGAAAAAGAATCAGCAGCAATTATCGGATTTACTTCTGCGGTAGCTGCTTATGGAGCCTTTTTTATTCCAAAATCTTTTGGTACATCGATTAGCACCACAGGCAGTCCAATGACTGCACTTTGGGGGTTTTTACTCTTTTATCTTCTCTGCATGCTTTGCACATGGTACTTTTACACCAGAAAAAAAGGTCTTCTATATGATCTTGAGCGAAATACTTTGCCTGAGAAAGAGTTCCAAAATATGGTTAATTAGTCTTTAGCACTAAGTTACTACTGGCCTTAATTCATGATCTTCGAGATTAAAGATAAAGCCTTTGACTTTGATATCATTGGGAACGAGTTCATGGTGTTTGATTGTCTTGACGTCATCAACAACACTTTGTTCAAGATCGGTGAAAGTGTGCCATTTCATTTGCCTTGCAAGACTCGATCCAGGCTTTGTATTTTTAGTATTTTCCCTTTTTTGATTGGACCATATACCCCTATCCAATACTGCTGTTTCAAGGTCTTCTTCAAGTAGTTCACCAATCAGTTCATCGGTGATCAGGCCCATTTTGCAATCTGTATGATGAACAATCCACCATTCTGATGTTCCGAGAAACTTATGAGAGATAACCATAGAACGTATAGCATCTTCGGTAGCTCTTCCACCAGCATTTCTAATGATGTAATAATCACCTTCTTCCAACCCATAATTTGACACTGGATCCAGCCTTGAATCCATACATGTCAGAATTGCAAATCTCTTTTGTGCCATTGTTTCCTCTGCTCCAGGAATT
>CAXGBD010000107.1:0-3620 GCA_964008355.1 uncultured Gammaproteobacteria bacterium
CGGCAATAGGTATCGATTTTGATCAACTATGTTTTAAAATTTTAGAAACAAGTATTCGGTAACGTGAATTTTTTTTCAAAAAAATATAAAAAGAATAAGAAGCTGAATAAAGTTTTTTTTAGAAAGAATTTCTCAAAACAGAGATTTAAAAATAGCTTACTGAAACCTTTCAGATCTAGTATCACTTGGGGTTTAATTTTTTTGTTAATTTTTTCCCTATGTTTTATTGCTTTAAATCGCCCAATTGAAATTATTAATGTAATGGGAGAACTCAGAAGAGCACCCATAAAGTCGATTGAGCTTGTCGCCAATTCATATAAGACCAAAGGTTTTCTTAGCTTTAATGCATCAGCAGCCAAACAACAAATAGAATCATTTGACTGGGTTCTATCAGCAGAAATTATAAGGAAGTGGCCAAATCGGGTTGATATATTGATAGAGGAAGAAAATCTTCTAGCAATCTGGAACAACAACTTGATATTGAATGATTCAGCTGAATTGTATCAAGTAGCTAAAACCGTTATTCCTAGCAATATTCCAAGATTGACTGGTCCTGAAGGCTCTGAGAAGAGAGTTTTAGATTTATTTTTAATGATTAATAAAGAACTTGTAGGGAGAGGTTTATATTTAGATACGTTAATTTTGGATCGAAGAGGATCCTGGGTTTTTACAATCAAGCCTAAAATTGAGATAAGATTAGGTAAAGAAGCAATAGACCAAAGATTAGAAAGGTTGTATTTGATGTTGGATCAAGATCTTTTAGCAAAAATGAATCAAATTTCATATATGGATCTTAGGTATTCTGAAGGATTAGCAATTTCGTGGAAAAAATAAATTAAATTTTCAATCAATGTCTAGAAATAATGGAAATGAAATAATAGCCGCTCTGGACATAGGTACGTCAAAAATTGTAGCATTTGTTGCTGAAATAAATGAAGAAAATGAGCTAAAAATTATTGGTGTAGGGCAACAGGTTTCCAGAGGTTTAAAAAAAGGTGTAGTTGTAAATATAGACGCTACAGTTGATTCAATTAATGGTGCAATCAGAAAAGCAGAGGAGGTTGCTAACTGTGAAATAAATACAGTCTTTGCAGGCATCGCTGGCAGCCATGTAAGAAGTTTCGATGGACATGGCATAGTCAAGATTAATGAAGGAGAAGTCTCCATTAATGACATAAACGGTGCTCTTGATGCTTCACAAGCAATGAATATACCAGCTGATCAAAGAATATTACACGTTTTACCAAAAGGTTATATTATCGACGGTCACGAAGGTATTCGTGAACCTATTAGTATGTCAGGAGTTCGATTGGAAGCCGATGTTCACATTGTCACGGTTGCCAGAAGTGCCGAGCAGAATATTGTTAAATGCATAAATAGGTGCGGATTAGACGTCCAGCAACTCGTTCTAGAGCAGTTGGCTTCCAGTCATTCTGTTTTATCTAGAGATGAGAAAGATTTGGGTGTTTGCCTTGTTGATATAGGGGGCGGAACATCAGATATAGCAATTTTTATTGATGGGCAGATAGTTGCAACAAAAGTTATCCCAGTCGGAGGCAATCATGTAACAAACGATATTGCTTATGCACTTAAGACACCCGAAAAACATGCAGAGGAAATAAAAATTAATCACGCATGCACTTTATCCAAGTTAAACAATGAGAATGAACTTATTGAAGTATCTAGCACAGGTGATCGTCCCTCAAGGCAAATCGAATCAGAACAATTAGCTACCGTTGTTCAGGCTCGATATAAAGAATTATTTGAAGTCATTAATGATGAGATCGGAAAAATAAATACTGAAAGACTTCGGGCCGGAATTGTTTTAACAGGAGGAGCTTCGCAACTCACTGGTGCTTCTGAATTGGCAGAAGAAATATTAGGAACAGATGTTAGGGTGGGATCTCCGAGAGCAATGAGTGGGACATTTGAGAATATCAATAATCCTTTGCATGCTACTGGAACTGGATTGTTGTGGTTTGCACTGGAAAAATATGAAAACAATCCGGATGATCTCGTAAAGCAAAAGGCTTTAGAATCTCCCTTTGCAAAGATAAAATCTTGGTTTGATTCTAATCTTTGATAATAAAGGTAGCCATTATTAAATAAATAGCTAAACAAACTATTGTCTCAAAATATATTTTATGATACATATGATCTAGCTTATTTATATGATTTTGAAAGGTTTTCTTATTTTATTAATTAATTGGCAAGAGTATTGTAGGTGTTAAAACAAAGAACATTATCGAGTATTGTTAAAGCTTCTGGCGTTGGATTGCATACAGGAGAGAAAGTGCAAATTGCATTGAGACCGGCTGCACAAAATACTGGAATTGTCTTTAGAAGAGTTGACCTAGATCCTGTTCAGCAAATCCAAGCATTAGCAGAGAATGTTACCGACACTATGCTTGGAACTTCCATCGGTAATAATAGTGCCTCGGTGATGACTGTGGAGCATTTACTTGCTGCTTTTGCTGGGTTAGGTATAGATAACGTATTGGTTGATCTTCATGGTCCAGAAGTTCCAATTATGGATGGTAGTTCGGCCTCTTTTGTCTTCTTAATTGAATCGGCAGGAATTGAAGAACAGAATGCCTTAAAAAAATTTTTAAGGATCAAGAAAACCATAAGAGTTGAAGAAGGTGATAAATTTGCAGAATTTAAACCGTACAATGGTTATCGAATTTCATTTGAGATTAATTTTGATCATCCGATGATCAAGAAAAAAACCACAAATCTAAGTTTAGACTTTTCAACCCTTACGTTTCTTAAAGAGATCAGCAGAGCTCGAACCTTTGGTTTTTTAAAGGAAGTAGAAACACTGCGTTCTCATAACCTAGCATTAGGGGGCAGTTTGGAAAATGCCGTTGTTTTAGATGAATATCGAATCCTAAATCAAGATGGTCTTCGCTACCAGGAAGAATTAGTGAGGCATAAAATCTTGGATGTGGTGGGGGATCTTTATTTAATGGGTTATATAATGGTAGGAGAATTTAATGGTTATGCATCAGGTCATGAATTAAACAACAAGTTGATATTAAAATTATTCTCTGATCAGACGGCTTGGGAAGAAATCGAGGAATCTGATACAAAGAACATCCCTATCTCATACTGGACTGCTTCTTTAGGAAAAATCTAAGCACTCATCTTGAACTAATCTTAATTTTTTTCGGATGTTGACCTATCGTCCCGCATAAGGCTTTAATTTCTGCTTCCTCATATCTCAGTCTATTAGCCAATTCAGGCGATGTAGCTCCAATGATCAATACATTGGAATCATTGATGTGTGCAGAAGTAATACAGTCTCCGTATGACTGAAGGTTTTCTTTCAGATATTTAGACAGTGATGATTGCTTACTTGCCTTTCTTGAAAGGCCAGCAAGATTTGTATAATTGTCCTCAATAATCTCAGAAATATGTTTTAGTTTGCTAGTTATCAAAATGTTACAGATTCAAATTAGAGGGCAATAAAATTTTATCCATGAAGGTATAATAGCAGCTGATTGATATCGTGAAAATTATCAACAGTAAAATAATTAAGATTTAATTTATCTAACTCAAACAAGGCACTACTTTTGAAGACTTTTTTTAAAAAGATATTTGGTAGTAGAAATCAAAGA
>CAXGBD010000108.1:0-3561 GCA_964008355.1 uncultured Gammaproteobacteria bacterium
GCAGAGAGTATTTGATGCTTCTTTTTAATAAGATAACTGTGAAAAGGTTTCTTTGGGCATAACAGGGCACTTGCGAAGAAACTAGATTCAAAATCATGCCAGGCGGAAAGTACATCGTAGGAATTCACATCTCTGCCGTGTTGATGCTGAGAATTAAAGGCATTAGAACCAGATGAAATTGGCGATCTAAGACCATCACCTTGATGGAGTATTTTATGTCCCAGATGGGTTGCTAGGTCATATTTAAGTCTTTGTGGATCATCTTTTAGGTGCTCGTTAACATAAACCTCAGATGGCGATTCAAAAAAGGAACGGAGCAGCATCTTATTTTCTATTTGTGGAGCTGATGTCGTTACTTTATTTTGTTTGAACCATTTAATTGTCAGGCCATGTTTTTTATATAAGTTTTTTATGTCCTTAATCTTCACTGGGAAAAGCTTATTACCTATTTCATCCGCAGCTTTTTCTAAATCTGGGAAACGATTTTGATTTTGTTCCTGATAAGAACGAATTAAAAGATGAGCAAATTGTTTACCTGAGATCCCGGTTTGCTTCAGAAGTTCTGGGATAGCCCCTTGCAAAAGGTCTCTACTGTATAAAAGTTTTGGCTCTAAGGGCAAGGTAGAGGATTTGTGTTGATTCGACTGATGTTGTTCAGGTATTCCCATATCTAGGTTTTCATCTAGAAACCAAGTCGGTTCCTTTTGAAAGACTCTTGCAATTTGTTCGAGAACATCTGAAGATGGCAAACGCTTACCATTTTCTATCATGCTTAAATATGATACCGAAGGCGCTTTTTTTGGATCGTCTTGGCTGCATCGTTCTGATAGATCTTCCAAAGTGAGCTTATTGATCTTGCGAATATTCTTTACTTTGGTACCAAGTAGGTGGCTTTTTCTGTACAGGTTAGTCATTTGTGAAATTTACATTGTGAAATTTTTACTGTGAAATTTTAACTAAAAGTTTAATAAAATTCCATTTAAATCATTTTAATAACGCTTAAACATTAATAAGAATGGAACACAATAGTATAGAAATCCAAGGTGAGCAAACTTCTGAAGTTCAGGAAATACTGACTCCAACAGCCTTGGAGTTATTGCAACACCTCCACCGAACCTTTAACTCCCAACGGTTGGAATTGTTGAAGCTAAGAAAGCAGAGACAGCAAGAAATTGATGATGGAGCACTGCCTGAATTTCTACCTCATACACAATCCATTCGAGATGATAATTGGTCAGTTGCTCCCTTGCCTGATGATCTAATGGATCGCAGGGTTGAAATTACCGGTCCGGTAGATCGAAAAATGATTATCAATGCACTCAATGCACCGGTAAAAACTTTTATGGCTGACTTTGAAGATTCCTGTTCTCCTACCTGGAATAACATCATCCATGGCCAGACTAATCTTAGGGATGCTGTCAATAAAAATATTGAATTTATATCCCCTGATGGTTCAAAAACCTATGCCTTGAATGAGAAAATTGCAACTCTGATTGTTCGACCCAGAGGTTGGCATCTTCATGAAAAAAATCTATTGATTGATGGTGAACCGGTGTCGGCTTCATTGTTTGATTTTTGTTTGTATTTAACTACCAATTTTGAACAATTAGCCAAAAATGGAACCGGGCCATATTTTTATCTTCCGAAGTTAGAGAATCATTTAGAAGCCAGACTTTGGAATGATGTTTTTGTGATGTCCCAGAATAAATTGGGTATGCAACAGGGCACCATCAAGGCCACTGTATTAATTGAAACTATTCTCGCTGCTTTTGAGATGGATGAAATTCTTTTTGAGCTCAGAGAACATTCTTCTGGTCTTAACTGTGGGCGTTGGGACTATATATTTAGTTTTATCAAGAAATTTAGAAATCGCTCAGACTTCATTCTCCCGGATCGAGATACGGTGACCATGACTCGTCATTTTCTTAAATCCTACGTCGATGCATTGATTCAAACATGCCATAAACGTGGTGTTCATGCCATGGGTGGTATGGCAGCACAAATTCCAATCAAAAATGATCCAGAAGGTAATATCGAGGCAATGGCAAAAGTTAAAGCTGATAAAAGGAGAGAAGCTGATGCAGGTCATGACGGAACATGGATAGCTCATCCTGGGTTAGCTTCCATCGCAATGGATTCGTTCGATGCAGTCATGAAGGAGTCTCCAAATCAACTCCATAAATTAAGAGAAGAAGTCAGAATCAGTTCACAAGATTTAATAAAGGTGCCTACAGGGGATGTAACAGATACTGGGTTGCGACACAATATCAGAGTCGGCGTTCAATACCTCGAAGCATGGTTGTCAGGGAATGGGTGCGTCCCGCTGTATAACCTAATGGAAGATGCAGCCACCGCTGAAATATGTCGATCACAAATCTGGCAGTGGATTACCCATAAAGTGAAAACGAATGATGATCAGATAATAGATGAAGAACGATTTACCCAGTCACTTCAGGAAGAGATATCCAAGCTCATTGAGGAGCGAGGTGATCTCTCTTACGATCCAGAGCAATTAAAAGTGGCCACTGATCTGTTTCACAAAATGTCGACAAACCAGCAATTTGATCAATTTTTAACCTTACCCGCATACAAATATCTTTAAAGACAATGATTATGAATAAGCAGAAAGAAAACTCTACTGAGCAGAAAAAACAGAATCAAGAAAGCCCTCTCTCTAGACCCTTAACAGAGATGGAAGTGATTGATTTAACGATTTACGGCGAAGATGTCTTGACCCCGAATCAAGACCAAAAAAATATCACAACTAATAAATAAAGGAAAAGAAATGTCTAAGCAAAATGAAATACAGGCTCTTGAAGATAAATGGTCTGATGAAAGGTGGTCAGGCATAACCAGAACATTTTCAGCAGAAGAGGTCATAAACCTCAGAGGTTCTTTTCATATTGAGTATACTTTAGCGAGAAGAGGGGCCAAGAGATTTTGGAGTGATCTCCATACTGAGTCAGTGATCTCAGCTCTTGGAGCAATGACTGGAAACCAAGCTGTGGAATCTGTCCAGGCTGGATTGAAAGCAATTTACTGTTCAGGGTGGCAGGTGGCAGGTGATGGTAATTCTGCAGGTGAAATGTATCCAGATCAAAGTCTTTATCCTGTCGATTCAGTGCCTAAAATGATTGAAAGGATTAATAATTCATTAATCAGAACAGACCAGATATATCATCTTAACAATGATCAATCAATCGATTGGATGGTTCCAATTATTGCCGATGCAGAAGCTGGTTTCGGAGGCAATCTTAATGCATTTGAACTCACCAAACAGATGATTAAGGCAGGGACTGCAGCAATTCATTTTGAAGATCAACTCTCGTCTGCAAAAAAGTGCGGCCATATGGGTGGCAAGGTTCTGGTCTCCACTCAAGAGGCAATCAACAAACTAGTAGCAGCTCGGCTAGCTGCAGACGTCCTGGACGTTCCAACCGTTTTGATTGCAAGAACCGATGCCAATGCAGCGACTCTTTTACAATCAGATGCCGATGAGAGAGACCATAAATTTTTAACCGGCAATAGAACTAAGGATGGTTTTTTCTCAGTTCAGCCAGG
>CAXGBD010000109.1:0-3557 GCA_964008355.1 uncultured Gammaproteobacteria bacterium
ACTGTTTGATATGCATCGCGTTTATCTTAAAATTCAGAAGCATTATGAATGAGATTCTTGTATGTTAAATAATATTTCTTCCTCATCTGCACTCAAACTAGGTATCGCCTTCAGTATCCTATTCTCAGGGTTCATATGGTTAGCTGACTGGCTATGGTTCAATGAGCCTATCTTGTTGCCAGATCATACCGATATTGGATTTTGGTATGCGTGGCAATTAAAAAATCCTGATATATTCTCTAGATCTAGTGCCTGGATACTCTACCTCATGCATCAAGGCCTAATCTGGCTTTATATATACAAAGCACAACAAAGTCAGCCTAAATATATCTCGGGTTTGCACTGGTTTAATATTTCTGCGTTATTAACTAATGCTTTATTTATTGTTCTTCATTTAATCCAAACACACATTTGGTATGACGGCCTTGCTCAAGATGTGCTAGAACAATCTGCCCAGTGGTCCGTTATAGTTCTTTTGTTTGCCGTCTTGATGATGGAGAATCAAAGAAGAGGACTATTTCTAGGTCATTCGATTGACTTTGTGACGCAAGCTTCAAAGACTGTAAGGAAATATCACGGATACTATTTCGCATGGGCAACAATATACACTTTCTGGTATCACCCGATGATAATGACGCAAGGCCACTTGCTTGGGTTCCTTTATATGTTTCTCTTATTACTTCAGGGTAGTCTTTTCTATACCCGTGTGCATCTCAATCCAAAATGGACAATTTTTGTGGAAGTCATGGTAGTGGTACATGCGTTGCTTGTGGCGATAATGAATGGCGACTCATGGCCTATGTTTCTACTAGGCTTTCTTGGTGTATTTGTTGTAACCCAAATGTATGGTCTTAATTTGAGTCAAAAAATGAGGTGGTTGATTTGGTCAGCTTATATAGGTTTGATCATAGTTATATTCAACGCTAAAGGGTGGGATAATTCTTATGAATTCATCTTGATTGCAGGAACCGAGTGGAGCTTAGTAATATTATGTTCTGGCTTGATATTATTTTTCCAATCTGATTTCATTAAGAGGCTGGTGCAATTTAAAAATAACTAGATTATGAAGTTAACCTCCAACACCTTTGAACACAATACAGTCATTCCAGAACGATGTGCTTTTGGAATCAAAGACCCAGATCATCATATGACTTTGGGTAAGAATAAAAACCCTCATCTAACTTGGTCTGATATACCAAAGGCGGCTAGGTCTCTGATTTTAATTTGTATAGACACTGATGTGCCCTCATCACTTGAGCATTTCAACAAGGAAGGAGTAACAATTTCAGCAGCACTGCCTCGGGTTGAATTTATGCATTGGGTCATGGTTGATATTCGACCCATTGACGGAGGGGTCTCTGAGAGTGAATGTTCTGATGGTATCACACCCGGTGGCAAGCAAAATCCAAATGGGCCAGAAGGTTCAAGGCAAGGCATTAATGATTACACCGGCTTTATGGCAGGAGATCCAGAAATGGAGGGCAATTATTTTGGCTATGAAGGACCATGCCCCCCTTGGAATGATGAAATAGCCCATCATTATCGATTTAAATTGTTTGCATGCGACTTTAATGTTTGTCCAGTAGCAGGAACTTTCACCGGTGAAGATGTCTTGAAAGCCGCTCAAGGACACATACTCTCTGAGACGGAATTGATAGGATTGTATAGCCTTAACCCAAATCTAAGTTAATTTTCCGGTTCAAAATCGAGGGATAACGAATTGATGCAATACCTGAGGCCTGTCGGTTCAGGACCATCCTTAAACAAATGCCCGAGGTGAGCTTCGCAGTTAGCACAAAGTACTTCTTTCCGATTCATTCCATGACTGTAGTCGGATACAATTTTTATAGAATCTCTATGTTGAATGTCGAAAAAACTAGGCCAACCGGTTCCAGAATCAAATTTGGTTGATGAACTGAATAAAACATTGCTACAACAAACGCATAGATACGTCCCTGTCTCCTTGTTATTGAGATATTGCCCACTAAAGGGCATTTCCGTACCTTTTTCTTGGGTAACAAACACTTGATCAGAGTTTAAATGACCCAGATCACTATGATCATTCGAATCTTTACTCATCCCTCCATTCTAAACCATTTGTATTGTTTTCAAAGGCAGCTTTATCCCGTCTATTTGTATCTATAATCTAGATTATGATTAAACTATGACAATGAACTCAAAACAACAATCATTTATTGAATGCATTCATCCAATAAATTGGCTGATTGTTTTGGGTTTGGTGTGCACTAGAATAATAGTGCTGCTTCCTTTTAGAATCATTTTAACTATTGGTCAAGCTATGGGATTGCTGCTGTATCGAATATCATCATCCAGATTGCAGATTGTCAGGAAAAATATTGAATTGTGTTTTCCAACCTTGTCAGCAACAGAACAAAACCACTTAGTGAAACAGCATTTTATATCGCTTGGCATTGGCTTTTTTGAAGTGGGCATGGCTCGATGGAAATCCAACCAAAGCCTAAAGAAGATAATTGAAATTAAGGGCATCGAGCACCTCAATCGTGCGGTTGAGAAAAATCGAGGAGTGATTTTAATGAGTGCCCATTTTACCATGTTGGAGATCAGTGCCTTGATTGGCAGAAATGAAATTGTACAAGAAGACTTACCTCCAATGGTAGGTATGTTTCGATTGGGAAAAAATTCTGTTATTAATCATTTTTTTCGTAATACTCGATTAAGGTCTACAGAAAGTTTAGTGACCAAATTTGAGGTCAAAGATCTGATTCGGGCTTTGAAAGATAAAAAATTAGTCTGGTATGCCTCAGATCAAAGTTTTACAGGGAAAAATGCAATTTCTGTTAATTTTTTTAACCACCCGGCAATGACCAATCCAAGCATCATTAGAATAGCGAAAATATCCGGATCCCCAGTATTGCCTTATTTCCCATCTCGACTTGCTAATGGGAAAGGCTATATTTTAGAAGTACTGCCAGAAATTGAGTCTTTTCCAAGTGAAGACGCCAACAATGATATGAAAAAGATACATGCACTGCTGGAGCAACACATCCTGCAAAATCCAGAACAATATTATTGGGTTCACCGGAGATTTAAGACAGCTGCAGGTAATAAAAATCTATATCAATGATATAAAAACATTACACTAATAAAATATTATGGACTGCTTGAAAGCAACATTAACAATGAGAAAAGTACTTAATACAGTTTTAATATTATGTTCATTGTGTTCTTCACTGACCTATGCTCACGGTGACTGGGATTCCATTTCTACATTTCGAATTCCCGAAAGAAAAATCCAATTCCCAAATACTGAGGATTTCCTCATCATTGTCGCCGATCTTCATACTCACTCAGTTTTCTCAGATGGTCACGTTTGGCCCAACATAAGAGTGGAGGAAGCCTTGAGAGACGGTCTAGATCTGATTGCTGTCACAGAACATCTTGAATACCAACCACATCAAATCGATATACCTCATCCAGATAGGAACCGATCTTTCCATGTAGCCAAAAAATCTGCATCCAATAAAAATTTAATGGTAATTAATGGATCAGAAATAACGCGGGATTTACCGACGGGA
>CAXGBD010000110.1:0-3555 GCA_964008355.1 uncultured Gammaproteobacteria bacterium
TTTGGATATCGAGATAACCAGCATCATTTTGAATTGCATGTAATGCTGGTATCAAGCCGCCTTGAATTTCGATATAGGGTTCAATAGTTTTTTTGATATTCAATATATTAACCTCTGTTGTTATTATTTTTCATTCACTGGAAAACTATATTTATCATAATTAAATATTGATATTATAATAACTTACAGTGGTTAAGGCATTAGAATAAATGGGTACTAGTTATGAAATATGATATTGCAGTCATGGGTGGAGGTCCTGCTGGTTTAAGTTTTGCACAAGCCTTATCCGATACTACTTTGAAAATTGCTGTGATTGAAAAACAATCAAGCAAAGTTTTATCAATGCCTCCAGATGATGGTAGAGAGATAGCATTAACTCACCATTCAAAAAAAATCTTGGTCAATTTAGGTATTTGGGACGTCATTGATAAGAAAATTATTTCGCTGATTAAAGAAGCAAAAGTCTTGAATGGAACATCGCCCTACTCGCTTCATTTCAACCATCAGGATACAATTGAAAATACCCTAGGCTACCTAGTTCCAAACAACCTGATCAGGGCAGCGGCTTATAAAAAAGTAAAAGAATCTAGCAACATTAAAGTCATGAGTGATGTTGTTGTTGAGTCCTTTACTACTGATATGAATTCAGTGCAATTACAGCTGAGCAATCAAAAGAAACTCGAAGCAGATTTACTGATTGCTGCAGATGGTCGGTTAACAAATACCAGAAGACAGATGGGGATACCGACAGAGGTCAAAGATTTTGGGAAAACATGTATTGTTTGCAAAATGAAACATGACAAACCTCATAACCACTTGGCATATGAATGCTTTCATTATGGTCGTACCCTAGCAGTCTTACCGATGGCTGGACATTATTCATCGATTGTCATCACAATCTCATCTGAGAAAGCAGAATCTATCATGCAAATGGATGATCAAGATTTTAGTCAAGATATAGCATCCCGTTTTAATCACAGGTTTGGTGAAATGCAGTTAGAAGGTGAAAGGCATGCCTATCCATTAATTGCAGTTCATGCAAATTACTTTCATTCAACCAGATTCGCTTTGATTGGTGATGCATCCGTTGGGATGCATCCTGTTACGGCACATGGTTTTAATTTAGGCTTGAGAGGAGCACAAGTACTTGCTGATCTCATTAAAGATGCTCTATCTAGAAATCTTGATATTGCATCAGTAAATGTTTTAAAACAATACAATCAAAAACACCAACGCAACACTAGGCCCTTATACCATGGGACCAATTTAATTGTTGATCTCTACAACAGTGAAAAAATTTCAGCTAAAGTGATCCGAAGGGCTGCCCTGAGATTTGGCAATAATTTTACGCCAATCAAAAAAATAATAATGAATCAATTAACTGAAGCCCACTAATTAATAAAAGAAATCAATTCAATGAAAAAACTGATCTCATTGGCCATCTTCATTTTAGTTCAAAATTATGGCTATGCAATCAACACCCAACAGGCTTATCAAATACCAAATATAGCTGAGTCAGCTGAGGCATATTATGCTCCTGATAGTATCCATATTATAGCTCAGGTCCAAGATGAGGCTGCCCAAGAGCCTGGACCTGGGAAAGCGGGTGGTGCATTAACATATATATTTACAGATCAAGGCACAGATATATTTAGAATCAATGACCACGGGCAAGATGCCTGCTCATTCTTTTTTCCTGATATGAGTAAGATCGTATGGACCTCAACTCGAGACAACATGGATATGCCATTAGGAAACTGGTCTGATGACAGCGATTACCCACAAGGATCTGAATTATATATATCCAATCTTGATGGTAGCAATATTAAAAGATTAACGAACAATGAATATTATGAAGCAGAGGTCTCTGTTTCACCAGATGGTGAATGGATTGTTTTTGGGAGACAGATACAGGGAAATATGGATCTTTGGAAGATGAGGTCAGATGGATCAGAAGAACAGCAGATTACTTTCACAGAAGATTTACAAGAAGGAGCTCCTTTTTATTTGCCAGATAGTAAAACAATCCTATATCGTGCTTGGCGAAATAGTGAGAAAAATATCCACCCAACACCGATGACAGTCTTTACGATACACCATGATGGGACACACAGAACTCAACGAACCTTTGATGACGATATGAACTGGGCACCCTATCCAGCACCGGATGGTAAACACTATGTTTTTGTAAGAATTGTTGAAGGTTTCAATTGGGAGATATTCTTAGGCGATCTCTCAGGGGGTGAGCCCACTCGGTTAACCTATAATCCAAGCTTTGATGGATTCCCTGCCCTTTCACCTGATGGGACGAAATTGATTTTCAGTAGAAGCACAGGGGAAAGATTCATGGCTGGCCTTTATACTTTTGTCATGGACGTTTCATCTCTAAACCTAGGGCCAGAAAATTATCAAGGTATTCCAGATTATTCACCATAATGATCAATACTAGATAAGATGGACCATGAATAGTTCAAAACCGTTCGATATTCAAGACGTTAATTTAATTACACTTGCAATTCCCATTTTCTTCATTTTAATTCTCTGTGAATATTTATATGGGGTAATTGCAAAAAACAATACCTACAGGCTAAACGATGCATTTTCAAGTATTTCACTAGGCATGATTAGTAGGCTACCTGTTATATTGAATTTAGGGATTCTATGGGGCCTCGTTTATAACTTTATAGTGAAAGATTTTAATTTAGGAATTTTTCAAAACGATCATTGGACTACATGGGCCGTTGCCTTCTTACTTTATGATCTATCCTATTATTGGATGCACAGACTGTCTCATGAAATAAAAATTCTTTGGGCATCACATGTGGTCCATCATCAAAGTGAGGAATACAATCTATCAACTGCTCTAAGACAAACCGGTACAGGATTTTTATTCACATCAATTTTCTATATCCCAATGATTCTTCTAGGCATCCAATTAAAGGTATTCATAACGGTAGCCGCCATCAATTTAATTTATCAATTTTGGGTGCATACTGAACATATTAAAAAAATGGGTCTTATAGAGTTAATATTTGTAACGCCCTCCCATCACAGAGTGCATCATGCACAGAATCCTGAATACGTCGACACCAATCATGGTGGCGTTTTTATCATATGGGATAAATTATTTGGAACTTTTGTAAAAGAGCGATCTGATCTAAAACCTATATATGGAACCGTGCAGCCATTGAGAAGTTGGAATCCTATTTGGGCAAACTTTGAAATATTCCACCAGATGTTTAAAGATGCAATTTATACAAAAAAGATAACGGATAAAATTAAGCTCTGGTTTTCTGCAACAGGTTGGCGTCCAGATGATGTGGTCAAGAGATTCCCTAGTCAGGTTAATGATCTGACAGCATTTAAAAAATATGATCCAGCTATTACCAAAGAGATCAGAATATTCGCTTTTCTTCAATTTCTTATAATCAATGTCATTTCAACTGCAATAATATTTACCTTAAATGAACAAACGTATGCAGAAAAATTAGTTTTTGCCATTATTTTAATTCTCTCAGTGACTTCAATATCAATGTTGTTAGAGAATATTAAGGG
>CAXGBD010000111.1:0-3501 GCA_964008355.1 uncultured Gammaproteobacteria bacterium
AGTTTCACAAATCATCCAAGAACAAGGTGCCGGAATTATTGCTTCTCATTCAGAACAAGAGACAAGCCAATCAATGTAAGCAGAGACTGGTTAATAATGAGTATTAGTTGAGATGATTCAAGACCTTATAATCTCTGTCCGTGATTTCCTAGAGATGGGAGGTGATGTGTTGAGCATGATAGCTTTCGTAATTTTCTTTATGTGGATATTAATACTGGAAAGACTAGCTTTCTTTCAATCGGGATTAAAGATACAAAAATCAGATATACAATCCACCTGGAATGCTAGAGCACAAAAGAAAACATGGGAGTCTCATGCTATTAGAGAAAAACTAATCTCTCAATTTAATATGTCTGCTAATCAATACATGGCAATCATAAAAACTCTTGTCGCAGTCTGTCCTTTATTGGGACTGATGGGTACGGTAACGGGTATGATTGAGGTTTTTGATGTAATGGCAATTTCTGGCTCAGGTAATGCACGTTCAATGGCTTCGGGTGTTTCAAAAGCGACCATTCCTACAATGGCAGGTATGGTGGGAGCCCTTTCAGGAGTCTTTTTGATTACTGTGCTCAATCAAAAGATAAATAAGGAAATTGAAGAATTGGAAGATAATCTAACTTCAGAATAATGGAATAATCACAGGGGTCTAAAAAATGAGAAAAAATTTATTTCAGGCAGTACAGGAAGAAGAAACCGAAATTAATTTGACACCTATGCTTGATGTTGTATTCATCATGTTAATATTTTTTATTGTCACTGCATCATTTGTTAAAGAATCCGGTTTGGATGTAAATCGTCCTGATGCCCCAACGGCAGTTAAAAAAGAGAATGCCAACATTTTGGTAGCAATCGGTCCAAACAATGAGATTTGGATTGCACGAAGACGTATTGATCCCAGAGCAGTGAGAGCAAATATAGAAAGACTGCATGCAGAAAATCCAGAAGGTTCAGTAGTTATTCAAGCAGATAAAAAAGCCTTCCATGAAACTGTTGTTCTGGTAATGGATTCAGCACGTCAAGCAGGTGTATTTAATGTCTCAATAGCAGCTGAGCCGGACTAAAATCAATGGCTGATATTGCTCAAAGAAATAAAAGATTGGCAGGCTTTAGGTCGATTTCCAAGTTTCTAGAACAGATAGAAGATCCAAGAAAAAGGTTGGCTCTCTCAGTTTTATTTTCACTCATAATAACTTTTGCAATACTGTGGTTAATGCAAATTCTTATCGCTACCGGTAAAGGTGCAATTACTTCAAAATACGAAGGACGTTTTGTAGATTTTGTTCGCATCGAAAAAGATGAATCTTTGGAAACAAAAACAGTCAAACCAAAAAAACCCCCTGAACCAGAAGAGCCACCACCGGATACTCCTCCAGAGTTAGATGAAATCGACACCAATACGGAAACTCTAAATGTTGGAGCTATTAATGCCAATGTCGGGGTAGGTGCTGAAATAGGAGGTTTTAATGCAGCAGAAGGTGAATATTTACCGATTGTTAAAGTAGCCCCTGTTTACCCCAGCAGAGCTCAATCAAGGGGCATAGAGGGGTATTGCATAGTCGAATACATCGTTACCAGTACTGGCACTACAAGAAATCCAAAAATAGTTGAATGTACTAGTAGTTTATTTCAAAGCGCATCTCTCAAGGCCGCATTGAAATTTAAATACAAACCTAGGGTTATCAATGGCACACCTATTGATGTCCCAGGAGTGCAAACACAAATTACATTTGAATTAGAAAAATAACATGAAAATAAAGTTAATCCTATTTGCCTTTTTATTTATATTCTTATCCACTGATTACATCAGTAATTGCTCTGTTATATCTGTTGTCAATGCTCAAGATGCTGAAGAAAAACAAGCTAGAAGAACAAAGAGAGTTGGATCAATGTCAGAGAAGGTTGCCAAAAAACTTGGTGAGGCTCAGGAATTAATAGAAGCAGAACGCATAGAAGAAGGCACTGAAATTTTAAATGGAATTCTTTTACAAAAAAGAATATCCAATTATGAAAGAGCATATGTTTATCGTTTTTTTGGCTATGTAGAATACCTTAGAGAGGATTATAAAAAAGCAATTAACTATTATAATAAAATTTTAAACGAAGAGGCTGTTCCGGAAGGATTGCAATCAGAAGCGAGATTTACAATTGCCCAATTGTGGTTTCAACTAGAAGAGTGGGAAAAAGCCATAAGTGCGGTAGATGCTTTACTTGCTACCGAAGAAAGCCCAAGAACGGATCTGTATGAGTTAAAAGGAATTGCACTATATCAACTAAAAAAATATAAAGAGTCCATCCCAGTAATTCAATCAGCAATCAACCTAGCAGAATCAAGAAATGCCTTCAGAATAGAACAGCTACAAAAAAATATTAACTCGGCTGCTGATGATAATGGTATTAGATACCTCAGAAGAGAAGAGGAAGAAAAAAATGAAATTGATTATTTTAGATTCGCAACTCAAATTGAGACGGAACTAAAACAAAAATTGTTAAAGACTAGAAGTTCTGAAAAAAAAGAAGAAATCCAACAGGCTATTGATAGTGCTAAAAGATCAGCAAGCAATTTAGCAATAGGACCTACTAAGGAAAATTGGTGGTTGCTGCTCAGGGCAGCCTATTATGAACTGGAGAATATTCCTAAAGTTAGAGAGGTCTTGGAACGTCTGCTTATAGAGTGGTCAAAGAAGGAGTATTGGACTCAACTGTCAGCTATATATGGTCAAGACGAATTAGAAGAAAAACAAATATCAGCTTATGCCACCGCCTATCAAGAGGGGTTTCTAGATAAAAGCAGTGAGTATGTTCAAATTACACAACTCTATCTCTCAAAAGAGGTTCCCTATAAAGCTGCTGTTATTTTACAAACAGGCATAGATGAAGGGATTGTTGATCTGGAAGAAAAAAACTGGAGATTATTATCACAGGCATGGTTTCTAGCCCAAGAGGACCAAATGGCTATTATTGCTTTAAGAGAAGCCGCAAAACTATCCGATGAAGGAGAATTAGACGTGCGTTTAGCTCGATCATTGGCAAACATAGCAGATTATAAAAGTTGTGTTAATGCAGCAAAAACTGGAATCCTTAAAGGAGGTCTAAAGAGGAACGATGAATCCTATATTACTCTTGGCATGTGTCAATTTGAAGAAGCCATGTATGAGGATGCAAAAAACTCTTTTGATCTTGCAACCGAAGATGCTACAGCACGAAGAGAAGCCGCATTAGAAGAATGCTCAGTTAGAGAAAATATGACCCAAGAAGATTTTTTAATCCTCTTTGATAGACAAGCAAGATGGGAGAAAATTGGCAAAGAGCTTGAAAATAAAAAACTGGTTTGTCCATTGCCTTCATCTTACAAATCAGCAACCAATTGGCAAAAATTCCTAGAAAAAGAAGTAGAACGAGTCACTTTGTTACAAAATCAAATCAAAAATATACAAGAACAATTGAAAAGCAAAGAATCTTCAACTATTACTTTCTAAAATAGATCGCTCAACATTTTTA
>CAXGBD010000112.1:0-3370 GCA_964008355.1 uncultured Gammaproteobacteria bacterium
AAATCGTGTTGTAAACGAAATGACAAGGATCAATGAGAGAATGTAAATATTTTTTAACCGACTGGAAATCATTATAATTTTTCTATATAGCCTATATAGATAGCAGCTGGTTGAAAAGTTTTTATTGACGCTTGGTTATTGTTATGAAGCCTTAGGCATAAAATGACAAAAAATATTGGCGAAGAATTTACCTTTTAAAGGCTGAGGACGCCCATGGATTAATCGAGCTCCTTCGTAAAAAACAACTTCGCCAGGTTTGAGTAAGACGTGGTGCTTTCGATAATAATTATCTTCGATAACCAGAGGCCATGCTTCATCAACATCTTGACCAACATTAATGATAGCACTGACGATGTGGGTTTTTTGCCTATCTCTGTGAGAGTCTAGAGTTGATCCTGACTTATAAACACGAATTCCATAAACAAAGGTTGGGGTTAATTTACAACTACTCCATTGTTCTAGTGGTTTGAGCAATGCTCCATGTATCTCTTTTCTCAATGTGTCTGATAGATCAACTAAGTCGCTACCCGATTTTTGTGAACCATGAATTGTAACGAAGCCACCTTCAACATGCTCTGGTTGTTTAGTTTTTTTATTAGCAGAATAAAAATCCTTAATTTTTTTGAACAACTGAGCATCAAGCCTATCTTTTTTAAAACCAATCTTGGTGTAGTTAGGTATGTATTCACCAGGTTCTTTAGTAAATGCCTGTCCAATTCCCTTACTTCGAAACCATTTGGTAATGACGATCTTTCTACCTTTTTTAACAGGGTGGGCAGTATGAGCGGTACTGTAGTTAATAGACCCATCTCTATGCAAATCTCTCCATGTGACTGCCATTCCTTTTTTAGGTTTTACAGTTAGGTCTAATTCAGGGAATTCTGTTTCACCTCCTTCTTCGACATCATTGAGATAGATTAAGAAGGTATAAGTCCTTTGTCCCTTCTCTTTTGTGTGTTCTTCGTAGCCCGGTCCTTCGAAAGTATCAGTGTGAACTTTGAACTCTTGACCAACTTCATAGACTTGTCCTTGAATGATTTCTGAAAAAGAAGGGTTGATGCCCATGATTGCACAAATGCGCCTGTCAATATCAGCAATGAAAGGATCATCAAGAGTGCCTAGGTCGCAAGTGCTGCTGGTTCTGTAGTTTTCATCAACTTGACCGCCGTATTCAGACACAACTGTTGATGGATATGATTTTGATCGAACGATCTCCGCCATTCGATCGCATTCCGTAGTGTTTAAAAAATTAGGCAACGTATACAACTCATTTACCAGATCAGAATCTATTTTTTGGGCATTGGGTAAAAATAGTTTTGGAGGGGAGTCCCATAAACTCACTTCTATAGCTCTAGCCATTTCCATGTCAATATCTTTGCTATCGAAGCCTTCATCTAATAGGATTTTGTACATATCTTTACGATCACAACCCCTTGTTCTGTTTAACTCAATCCAATCTTTCCAGTCTTGCGTTATTGGTTTACCCTCACATAAAAAGACGGGTATATCCCTCGTCGTTCTGTCCTGATATACCTGATAATCTGCATAATGAGAGCAGACAATTGGCCAGATAGAGGATTTTTCGGTCTTGGATAGTTGTCTTGCAGTGTATGTCTTTTTATTACTGCCAATTTGAATTTCAATCTTTGGGTTGGCACACACACTATAAAACCAATCCGGATTCATAGGCATGCCTCCTAAGGAAGCAACCAGAATAGGTTGATTGTCTTTTAATACTTTAATGAGAGGTATGTGTCTTTTTTTACCTGTTTTTTTACCCTGGACAGTCAGAATCATTATTGGGTATTGACCCGCCCATTTATTTGAGAGTTTTCCATTAGAGATGCGATAGATGAATGCATTAACCCTAGAGATATATTTGAGTAGACGCTTTGCTCTTTTGGCTGTTTTTAAAGAAATCTGTTGTTCTTTTTTAAGTGGGCGTTTTATCTTTTTGCCTGTTTTTAAAGGGCTCTGTTTTTTTTCATCAGCCAATTATTAATTCTCCATGACGTCATTGTTATTAAAAACTTTAATAGGATAGTTTTAAGACATTTGTGAGGTTATCATAATTTCAATAATAGAAAATTGACTAAAGTCAATTGTTGATAATCTGCAATCCAATTTGGCCAAGAATAGGCACTGCAGCACCTAGTTCTTTCGCATTATCAGCCGATGCATTGCCTTGTAAAGATCTTTTATACACTCCCTGAGCAATCCCTGCCAGCCTAAAAAAACCAAAGGCCAGATAGAATGACCAATTTGGAATTTTTTCAATCTCCATTTTCTGACAATAGCTTCTCATATATTCTTTTTCAGATGGTATACCTAAGTTTTTGACATCTAAACCGAATAAACCTGGGGTAATCCCAATTTGGGGAATATGCCAAGTCATGCACTGATAGGCTAAATCAGCATATGGATGACCGAGTGTAGAGAGTTCCCAGTCTAGAACAGCCAACAACTTAGTTTGTTTGTGGTCAAACATCATGTTGTAGAGACGATAATCACCATGGACAATAGACACCATCCCATCATCCTTGGGCATATTTTCCCCTAACCATTGAATCAGTGATTCTACTTCATCATAGTGAGTTGTTTCTGCTGCCCTGTATTGTTTGATCCATCTGTGTGTCTGGCGTTCAAAATAACTTCCTGGTTTCCCAAAGTCAGATAAACCAACTTTCTCAATATCAATCTGATGCAATGAAGCTAGTACTTTATTGCTTGCTTCATAGATTTCTTGTCGTTCTTGGTTGTTCACTTCAGGGAGCGTTGGATCCCAGAAAATTCTGCCCTCAACATACTCCATGAGATAAAAAATGCTGCCAATAATGGTCTCATCTTCACATAGGTGAAAAACTTTTGGGACAGGAATATCGGTATTATCCAGTGCTTTTAAGACCTTGTATTCTCTATCTACCGCATGGGCGGACGGCAACAGCTTGCCAGGTGGTTTTTTACGCAAGACAAACTTCTTGCTTGCCGTTTCCAATAAAAATGTGGGGTTGGATTGCCCGGTTTTGAATTTTGTTGATTGGACCGGTCCATAGAATTCAGGAACGTGCTGTTCAAGGTATTCGCTCAGTCTAGCTTCATCGACACTGTGAGCAGTGGCATTCATTTACTAATCTTTAAGGGGTGCGTGTTCCTTCAGTATTTTCTTTGCTGTGAAGGCTAAATGTACTTCATCCGGCCCATCTGCTAGTCTGAGCGTGCGTGCGACCGCATAAGCTGCAGCCAGGAAGAAATCTCCTGATACACCAGCCCCACCATGTATTTGAATGGCTCGATCAAGGACTTGACAAGCCATTCTTGGTGCAACTACCTTAATCATACTGATCAGAGCAGCAGTTTCTTTATTGCCATA
>CAXGBD010000113.1:0-3359 GCA_964008355.1 uncultured Gammaproteobacteria bacterium
GCTCAGTGCCTCCGATAATATAATCCAGGGGCACAAAAATATCTTTCCCAATGATGGTTCCGTTCATAAAAGGAACACCTGGGGGCAGGTGCCTTCGGCCTATTTCTAAGCCTTTGGTTTTGGATGGTATTAGGGCACAAGTAATACCGTATTCTTTCTTCTCTCCTAATAAATGATCGGGATCGTATAGTTTGAAGGCCAAGCCCACTAAAGTGGCAACAGGCGCCAATGTAATATAGCGCTTATTGAAATTGAGTTTCATGCCAATGATCTCTTTACCTTCGAATTTACCTTTGCAAATAATGCCGGTATCTGGCATCGCTGCTGCATCAGAACCAGCATGAGGACCGGTGAGTGCGAAACAGGGAATTTCTTCACCACTTGCAAGTTTTGGTAACAGGTCGTTTCTTTGCTCAGGTGTTCCATAATGCAGCAATAACTCTGCAGGGCCTAATGAATTGGGGACACCAATAATAGAGTTTAGATGTCCGCTACGGGAAATAACTTTACTCATCACGGTGGCTACAGCCAATGGTGAAAATTCCAGACCGCCATATTTTTTTGGAATGATCATGCCAAAAAAACCTTTGGCTTTAACAAAATCCCATACCTCTTGAGGCAAGTCATGGTCTATGTGACTAGCTTTCCACTCATTTGTCATTTCACAAATCTCATTCACGGGGCCATCCAAGAAGGCTTGCTCTTCTTTTGAGAATTTAGGTTTAGGGTTTTTTCTTAAAATATCCCAATCAGGATTGCCGCTGAATATTTCTCCATCCCACCAAACACTTCCTGCATCGATTGCTTCTTGCTCGGTTTGCGATATTTTGGGTAGCACAGATTTGTAAAACTTAAGAACTTGTGTGCTGATATAGTTTCTTCTGATCTCTGGTATGTTGAGGGCAAGCAACAGCACAAAAAATACCCAAAAAATAACTAATATAACACCAGCGGCATTGCCAAAAATAGTACAAATAAGAAGCCCAATACCAAGTATTATTGTCGCAATTCTGAGCTCTACAACTTTGTAGCACAGAACAATAATCGCTATAAAAAAAATCAATAGCCAAGCAATTGAACTGGTTATAACCATTAGATCAGTATAACTCCATTTTTATGGATACTTGCTTTGTTTTTAACAAAAAAAGCATTTGTATTTTAGTGTATTCACAATTATCAATTTGATTAAATCAGGATGATAAATTCTAATCCAGTGAACAATGATTCTCTAAGCTTTCAGAGCAAATGTTCAATGGCTTTTCGTTCTCCAAGCAGTTCCATTTCGGTTCTGTTCATACATTCTTGGCTAAACTCATTGATATCAAGGCCTTGGACAATTTCATAAGAACCATTAGTGCAAATAACAGGAAAAGAGTAAACAATGCCTTTAGCAACTCCATAACTACCATCGCTGGGCACAGCCATACTGACCCAATCATTGTTGGCAGAACCAAAGGTCCAATCTTTAACATGATCGATCGCAGCCGATGCTGCGGATGCCGCGCTTGATAATCCTCTTGCTTGAATAATTTCTGCACCTCGATTTTGCACCGTTGGGATAAAAATATTTTCAATCCAATTCTGGTTTACTCGCCCAAGTGCACTTTGATCATTGATCGTTGTATGATGAACATCTGGGTATTGGGTGGTTGAATGATTTCCCCAAATAATGAGTTTATTAATGTCTCTAACGTGTGTTTGAGTTTTTCTTGCCAATTGCGCCAATGCACGATTATGATCGAGTCGGGTCATGGCAGTAAATGATTTGGGATCTATATTAGGCGCATTGGACATCGTAATTAAGGCATTTGTGTTGGCTGGGTTGCCAATGATTAGAACCTTGATGTTGTGATTTGCATAGGTGTTGATTGCTTTGCCTTGTGTTGAAAAAATTTCAGCATTCCCAATAAGCAAATCGCTCCGCTCCATACCTGGACCTCTTGGTTTTGCTCCCACCAAGAAGGCATATTCGGCATGTTCAAATGCAATTGAGATATCATCGGTTGCTGTTATGGACTCCAAACATGGAAATGCGCAATCATCCAGCTCCATTGCAACACCTTTTAATGCGTCCAACACTGGGGGTATTTCCAATAATTTTAGTTTGATCTTTTGATCCGGTCCCAGCAATTGTCCCGATGCAATTCTAAATGCAAGCTGGTAACCAATTTGTCCGGCAGCACCGGTAATTGTAATTGTGGTCATTGATCCTATTGAAAGAGTTTTTTCGCTTAATTATTTCGCCTTAAATGCTTTAACTGACTCACCCCAAGATGCCGCAAGTTCTTGCTCAGCCTCCACCGAAGAGTTGTATCTATCAATGCTTATTCGTTCAATTTCTGGGTAATTTTCTAATTCTGGTGATATTGAACTTAATTCTTTATCTAGACATTCTCTATAAGCGATCAGACCGCTTTGAGCAGTCTTGACTTTTTTCTGAGTGTCAATCATATCTTGCTCGGATGCTTTTGACCCATTGGGAAAATTGATATTCATGTTGGGAAAATTACAGTCAGCAATAGCTGTTTGGGTAATAAAACTTAACGTCCCGATTATTAAAAGCGAATAAACTTTTGATTTCATGCAAACACCTTTTAAATTCTTATTATATTAAAAGATCCCAAGTATAAATTAGGATTGAATCTAGATGAAGTGATTTCAGTCATTTCTCATTGTTCTCATTGATCAGACCACTATAGTATAGTTGTTACAAATAGTTACAAATGACTTTCCATTATAAACTAGGCTTGGTTTGTGATAATGATTATTAATAAATGGATAAAGTTCTATTGATCAATATTTTTGTAAAATTGACCCAGATGATATTATTATCATGATAAAACAATCTAGATTGGTGTGAACTGTTAGAATGCACTTGTAGTTTATGGCTGTATGTAAGTCGTGTAATTGAGGGATTTTCATAGGAAATAACTAATACTGGTAACAGCATAAAAAATGATAATAAATGATTGAATTATTGCGAGTATTCAGGTTAAATCTACGAATGGATCTTAAACTTAATAGGAATTGGGTAATAATAAGTGTTTAAAAAGCTTGCAACTTATCTCACGATTTTCTTCTTCACGCTTTCAGGCATTCCTGCGTTTTCACAAAACGAGGAAGCTGAAAATGCTGTTGAAGAAGAGGCAGTAGTAGAAGAAGAAACAGAAACTGGAATAGCTGCAGGAGTATGGATTGCTATTACTGGCGCAGTGCTTGCATTATTTAGTGGCGGCGGAGATGGTTTCGAAGCACCACCAACACCAACACCAGTGCCACCTACACCTACGCCAACGCCTACGCCAACGCCTACGCCAACGCCAACGCCAACGCCTACACCAACACCAACGCCTACGCCT
>CAXGBD010000114.1:0-3340 GCA_964008355.1 uncultured Gammaproteobacteria bacterium
TTGTATAAATAGAATTATTTGTTCTTGGTTCTCAGGATGAAAGTATTTTGCATCAAACATTTCTGGATTGCCTAGTGCCTCAGAAAGCTGTTGAAAAAATTTTGGTTCCAGACTGCCAACAGAAAAATACTTGCCATCTTTAGTTGGATAATAATTATAAAAACTGCCTCCATTAAGAGCATTGGTTTCATAGCTTGGATTATTTTGATTAACTAAATAATCGGCAGCATGGATCGAATTCATGGCAAAGCTTGCGTCTGTCATACTGACATCTATCCACTGACCTTTTCCTGTTTCTTGTCTATAAACTAATGCGGCAAGTATACCGGTTACTGCATGCATGGACCCACCTGCAATGTCAGCAATTTGGAGACCCGACAACACTGGTCCTTTTTCTTTGGTGCCACTAAAACTACTAACACCTGCTATTGATAAATAGTTAATATCGTGACCCGCACGATTTTTCAATGGTCCAGTTTGTCCATACCCCGTGATGGAACAATATATGATATTTGGTTGTATCTCTGAAAGTGCCGCATAGTCTAAACCTAGACGCTCCATGACACCTGGCCTGAATTGTTCAACAATAACATCATATTCTTGAATCAAGCTTTCTATAATTTGGTGGGCCTTATCTGCCTTCAGGTTGATAGAAATAGAGCGTTTTGATCTTCCTAAATACGATCTCATAGCTGTTGCTTCTATTAAAGCAGCTTTGGTCTTGATGGGCTCAACCCAGATCACATCCGCACCCATATCGGCCAACATCATAGTTGCATAAGGCCCGGGAAGCAACGTTGAGAAATCAAGCACTTTGAGTGATGTTAGATTTGCCACAGTTTTTCTCCTAGGACAGTGAGTCTAATGCCTGGTTCAGTTTGGACACAACCATGTCGGCATGTTCTTTTTGAAAGGTCATAGGTGGTCTGAATTTTATAACGTTGTTTTCGGGTCCAGTGATGCCCGCTAGGACTCCTAGCTCTTTTAATGTGTTAATTACAGCTGATGTGTCTTGTGCTGAGTGTTGTGAAACAAGCTCTACTCCTATAAACAAGCCTCCGCCTCTAATTTGATGGATTATTTTGTGAGCTTTTGAAAGGCTACTTAGGGCTTGTCTGAAATAAACACCTACACTCTCGGCGTGCTCCACCAGCTTGTTTTTTTCAATGAAATTGATAACCGCTAAAGCAGCAGCACAGGCAACAGGGTTACCGCCAAAAGTATTAAAATAAGCCTGTTTCTTATTATAAACATCTGCAATTTTTCTTGTTGTAACCACCGCAGATATGGGATGGCCGTTGCCCATAGGCTTACCCAGTGTAACAATATCTGGCACCACATCATCATGTGCAAAGCCCCACATATGCTTGCCTGTGCGTCCAAAACCAGACTGAACCTCATCAGCAATTGCAAGCCCACCTGCGTCTCTAACAATTCGATAAATGCTTCGTAAATAACCTGGGGGAGGCAAGAAAATGCCATCGCTACTGAACACATTATCAAAAATAACAGCAGCGGTGCCGACTGTGCTGCTCAGTTGATTAATTGTCAACACAGCTTGGTCTATAAATACTTCTGGTTCAGCAAGATATGCTTTAGGTCCGGGTAGTGTGGCGATCCAATTTTCTCTTTGTTGTAAAGGATAGTCTTCTGGGCTCATTTGAAACACTGCCGTGGTATTGCCGTGGTAGGCATTTTCAGAAATAATACAGCCTTGATTTTTTGAATAGGCTCTAGCAATCTGCAATGCCAAATCATTAGCCTCACTTCCACTACATGTAAAATAACAAACATTGAGATCCTCTGGCATGGTCGCTGTGAGCTGTTCTGCCAAACACACAATACTTTCATGCAAATAACGGGTGCTGGTATTTAGGGTTTTTGACTGTTGTGTTATCGCATCGATCACATCTTGGTTCGCATGCCCAATGTGGGCAACATTATTGTAAACGTCTAAATATTTATTATCTTCTGCGTCAAACAACCAAACATCCTTGCTTTTAGTGATGTGCAGGGGTGTTTGGTAGAAAAAAACCTCAGCATTTCCCAAATGCTTCCGTCTTCTGTTGATTAAGGCTTTGTCTTTGTTATTTATTTTTGCGTCCATGTTCCAGATTGATAGATTGTGCCTTTTTTATAAAGGTTTCTGCCGCGCTCTCTAAATTAAGCCTGCATAACTCTTCGAGGATTCTCCATGATTTTTCTACTCCACCTAGAATATATTGTTTGTTTTCTGGATGTTGAGCACCTCTCCATTCACCAATGATTACTGTCATGGTAATTCTGTTGGTAATTAATGCTGGCAGCAATGCTAGTTCGTTTTCATTCAATGGGTATTCTTGTTGGTAGCCTGATAACAAATGAACCGTTCCTTGAGTTAGATCCTCAGTAGCTATGGTCTGGTAAGCTGCGGCAACCGCGAGGTCATTAACTAAGGGTGCATAAACCATATCTCCAAAGTCGATCATCCCTAGAACTAAACCATCTTGATTGAAATCCAAAATAACATTGGCTTGGTTCATGTCGTTGTGAATGACCTGTGAGCGTAGTTGCTGTATTTTTGGCTCCGTGTTTTTTGTAAAACGCTCTAGGCTAGCTCTTGCAATGTCTCTTTTGTGTTTATCTTTGATGTGTGAAAGCAGGTGATATAGAAAGCCTGCTTGTTTGACATCCCAGAGCAACTCATGGCCTGAGCTGGGGTGTGAAAAACCCTCCAATCCTTTGCCCAGTTTGGCGAGAAATCCTCCCATCGTTCTATGTAAAACATCTGGACGGTCTTGATCGGTGCTATCCTCCAAAGGAACGCCCTTGATAAAACTAAGAAGCCGAACATAGTGTTGATTGTTGTTTACCACAATGCTAGATATTTCTTTTCCGCTCAGGTCCTGACACACTCTTGGCAACAACAAAGAAGGTGAAGACTTCAATAAATGATTTAGTGCTTGGTTTTGAAAATCAAGAACATCAAAAGACTCCTTTGAGTTTGCGATTTTTAACACATATTGTTGTTGTTTTTTATTGGTTGCTAGAAAATTTTGATCCCTTTCGCTATCTAAAGGCTCCAGATCAACAATGTCGCTAAACCAAGTGCTGGCTGCTTGTTGTGCATCATCTAAACTGAGCCTTGGTGCTGGGCTTTCAAGCGTAGGAAAAGAAAAAATATTATTAGACATTTGTTTTAGCTGTGTGGTTCATTAAGTCGTGTCCATGGTTATTCAAAATAATCAACACATCCTGCTTCTTTTAAAACAGAATCAAGTAGGTGTCGATTTGGAATTGTTTGATATTCTTTTAATAACATTGTAAATGACTTCAGGTGGTATTTTTGGGCCGAGCTAAC
>CAXGBD010000115.1:0-3338 GCA_964008355.1 uncultured Gammaproteobacteria bacterium
ATACTGTCAGGCAACACCTGTCTTTGTAGATGTCGATCAAAACACACTGGGGCTTTCCCATGAAAGTGTACAAGAATTTCTTGAGACAAATGCAGAGATGCGTGACGATGGTAACTGCTGGAACATGACAACAAACCGTAGGATAGTGGCCTGCCTTCCGATGCATACCCTTGGATTTCCGGCTGAATTAGATCAACTCAACCAACTTTGCAACCAATACAATATCGCATTGGTCGAAGATGCAGCTGAGTCATTGGGCAGTTTCTACAAGGGACAACATACCGGAACCATCGGAAAAATTGCAGCTATTAGCTTCAACGGTAACAAGATTATTACAACGGGTGGTGGTGGCATGATACTGACGAATGATCCAGAGAGGGCTAAGCGTGCCAGACATATTACAACCACAGCAAAGGTGCCTCATCAGTGGGACTTTGTGCATGATGAAATTGGCTACAATTATCGACTCCCCAATCTCAATGCTGCATTGGGTGTTGCGCAGATGGAGTCACTGCCAAGATATCTGAAGCAAAAGCGTACAATTGCAGAGCAATACCAGCAGTGGGGAGAGGATTACGGGGTACAGTTCCTGAAAGAGCCTGGAAATACACACTCTAATTACTGGTTGAATACACTGTTAACTGACAGCCGGGAAGAGCGTGACCAATGGCTTTTCAAAACCAATGAGATGGGTATTATGACTCGACCTGCATGGACACCTATGCATCAATTGCCAATCAACCAGGATTGTATGGCTACTGATCTGAGTCAGACTGAGTGGTTGTTTGATCGACTGATCAATGTACCAAGTAGTGTGAATATAAAACAATGAGCAATCCACGAAAAATTTGTGTAGTCACCGGTACACGGGCTGAATATGGGCTACTTTACTGGTTGATGAAAGAGATTCAGGCTACTGATGGGATGGAGCTCCAGATTATTGCAACCGGAATGCACCTCTCTCCTGAGTTTGGCCTGACCTACCAACAGATTGAAGGCGATGGATTTGTAATCGACAAAAAGATCGAGATGCTTCTCTCATCCGATACAGAGGTAGGCATCACCAAGTCCATGGGGATTGGAATGGTTGGATTTGCAGATGCATTGAATGACCTCAAGCCGGATCTAATGGTTGTGCTTGGTGATCGTTATGAAATCTTTGTGGCTGCTGGCGCTGCAACTGTTGCAAAGGTCCCTATTGCGCACCTGCATGGAGGGGAAACAACGGAAGGTGCATTTGATGAATCATTTCGTCATTCCATCACAAAGATGTCACATCTGCATTTTACTGCCACTGAAGAATATAGAAATCGTGTCATCCAGTTAGGAGAACAGCCGGATTATGTATTCAATGTTGGCGCAATTGGGATTGACAATATTGTAAGGTTAAAATTACTAGATAGGGATGCATTTCAAAAGGCGATAGGTTTCGAATTAGGCAACAAAAATATTTTGGTTACCTTTCATCCGGTGTCTCTGGAAAATGCAACCGCTCAGGATCAATTTCAGGTACTACTTGATATTCTGGCTGAAGTGGAAGGTCTACATATAATCTTCACAAAAACAAATGCAGATACTAATGGCCGTATTATCAATGCCATGATTGATCGATTTGTCTCTGATAATCCTGATCGATCAGTCTGCTTCATCTCCATGGGTCAATTGCGATACCTCTCTGCCTTGCAGTTTATGGATGGTGTGGTTGGAAATTCATCTAGTGGATTATTAGAAGCACCAAGCTTCAAGATCGGAACCATCAACATTGGTGATCGTCAGCGTGGAAGAATCAAGGTACAAAGTGTGATTGACTGCGAGCCAACAAAACCGGATATCAAGCGTGCACTAGTGACTCTGTTCAGCTCTCCATTTCAGAAAAAATTGATAGTTATTGATAATCCGTATGGAAGTGGTGGAGTGGCCCAACAGATCGTTAAATTACTAAAAAAGACCCCTCTTGATGGAATATTGAAAAAAAGTTTTTATAATATTAATTACACGAAGAAGTAGGAATTATGGAACAGTACAAAAGCAAAATTGGAATCCAGAATGACAAAGCATTTAAAGAGCAGTTTAAAGGGCCACAAGAGAAACTACAACAAAAGTATGGGTTACCAGCTGATGTAAAGTTCTGCTCCAAATGTATCCTTTCTAATCAGAGACCTAATTCAGCTGTTGAGTTTCAGCATACAGCAGAAAGCAAAAAGGTGACCATCAATTTTGACGAAAAAAATGTATGTGATGCCTGTAAAACATCGGAGCAAAAAAAGCGAATTGTTAATTGGGATGACAGAGAGAAAGAACTCATTAATCTGTGTGATCGTTATCGTAAGAATGATGGTTCATACGACTGTTTGGTACCTGGTTCTGGGGGAAAAGATAGTTTTTATCAGGCTCATATTCTGAAATACAAGTATAGAATGAACCCACTAACAGTTACTTGGGCACCACACATTTATACAGACTGGGGTTGGAAAAACTTCCAAGCTTGGCTTGGTGCAGGATTTGATAATTACTTGATGACCCCTAATCCACGCATGCACCGACTTATAACCCGTTTGGCTGTAGAGAACTTGTTTCATCCGTTCCAGCCTTTTATGGTTGGGCAAAAAGCATTTGCGCCTAATATTGCTGCAACAATGGATATTCCACTGATTTTTTATGGTGAGAATGAGGCAGAATATGGTAATCCTGTCAAGGACAATAGTTCAGCGCAGCGAGATTGGGAGTATTTCAGTGGCGATGATTCCTCAGATATTTATCTTGGAGGTGTCTCTGTGCAGGAGTTGTATGATAATTTTGGAGTGAGGAAGGTTGATCTTGAACCTTACATCCCAATTAATCCGACTCTCCTTGATGAGAAAAAGATTGAGGTTCATTATCTTGGATACTATCTGCCATGGCATCCACAAGGTGCCTATTACTATGCTGTAGAACATGGCGGTTTCCAGGCTTCACCAGAAAGAACACCTGGAACCTACAGTAAGTACAATAGTATTGATGATAAAATTGATGATTTTCACTACTACACAACATATATTAAGTTCGGTATCGGACGTGCTACATATGATGCAGCACAAGAGATTCGTAATGATGAGATCAACCGAGATGAAGGCGTGGCTTTAGTTCGAAAGTATGATGGTGAATTTCCGGAACGTTTTGCTGAAGAGATTTTCCAGTATCTAAGTATTCCGGAAAAAGAATTTCCGAAAGCAAGCAGCATGTTTGAGCAGTCGATTATGGACCGAGAATACTTTGATGCACTTACAGACTCTTTCCGTTCTCCCCATCTTTGGAGATACGAAAACGGAGTTTGGAAATTGCGTCATACCGTTTGGCAT
>CAXGBD010000116.1:0-3236 GCA_964008355.1 uncultured Gammaproteobacteria bacterium
CTTATAATTTAGTGGAATTTGATTCCTCAGGGTAGACTTCAGTCGGTTCAAACACCTTTTTTTCATTATATTGCAGTTTAACGCTTTGGGCGTTACCGATGCCTTGATCTATATCAATTATTTGATATGAATCTCACCAAGAGTTTTTTAGCAAAAACCTTTGAGCATAGGGACAAAGGATACAGCACAGAGTGGATCCTGATTATAACCACTCCCCGTTTTGTTAATTCGATAGAGTATTTGTGAAGATTTTTGGCCAATGGGAGCGATTAAATTTGCACCGACTTTAAGCTGTTCTATAAGTATGTCAGGGACTGATTCACAGGTTGCTGTTACCATGATGCCATCGAAGGGAGCTTCTTCAGGCCAGCCCAACCACCCATCTGAATTCTGGTAGATAACATTCTCTAAACCCAAGGATTGATTGATTTTTTTGGCTTTGTTCATCAGGGCATGAATCCTCTCGATGCTGTACACTCTTTCATATAATGAGGCTAGTACCGCTGTTTGATATCCAGAACCGGTACCAATTTCTAGTACTTTCTGAAGACCGTCAATTTCTGTATTGCTATCTCCAAGCAATGTTTCTGTCATCAGGGCAACGATATAAGGCTGGGAGATTGTTTGCTCATTACCGATAGGTAATGGATGGTTTCGGTAAGATAGATGCAAGTAGGACTCATCTACATAAAGATGCCTTGGGATTTTATTAATGCAGTCGAGTACCTTAAAATTTTTGATGCCTTGATGTCTTAGGATCTCTACGAGTTCTGCTCTTTTAGCCTCCATAAATAAAAGTTTGGGTTAGCTATTAAATGACACTTCCAATGTTCTGTTTTTCTTTTATTTGATAAATGTATGCTGGAGGCAAATTTTTCCATGTGAATCCAAATAGCTTAGAACGTTTATTGTATTGATCTAAAATCTTTTGTGAAATTGGGCAACGAACAAAATAAGTAAGGGTGGAGAAACAACCCTGTGGTTGTAATAGTTTGAATGCGGCATCTAAGAGAGCTAACTGACGGTCTTGCGGTATGATGATTAATGGCAGGCTACAAACAATGTGTGTAACCTCGTAGATCTGCATCTTTTGAAGTAAATCAAATGCATCTAAGGCATCGCTCGCGATGACATTAGCATCTTTGTATTTTTGACTGAGGTAACCGGCAAAGTCTTTATTCTTATCAATCAGTATTAATTTCTCTTCAGGGACTTGTCTTTGCAGGATACATTCTGTGAGAGCTCCCATGCCCGAACCGAGTTCCAAAACATAACCTTCATCCATGCCTTCAAGGTGTGCTGTCATGAGCATGCCTGTTTCAGCACTACAAGGAAACAAGGCTGCGATTTCAGCTGGGTTCTTCAACACATTTTTGTACCAAATATTTAAGGACATAAATCTAAGATCTTCATCATTTGACTAATTATTTAAAAACTATATCACAACTACCAATCCTATCCATGATATGGGCAAGGCTATTGAGCTCAAAAGATTATTATTTTAATTTCTTTTGCTTGAGTTCATCCGCAACAAAACTGATTGACCAATTATGGCCTAAACGTCTGCCTTTGTAGGTATCTGGTAATAGAGTTACTTCGCTTCCCTTTAGGTCAATGACCTGAGGATCAGATTCGAGATTATTGAATACCCCATCGATTTTTTTTTGGGTTCGCCACTCATAAAATGTAACATTTTCAGCGATAAAGGTTGGAGGCTGATAATGACACTTTGTGTTCAATACTTTGATGCCTGCAAGAGGTGCTGCAACCGTATGCACTTCAATAGGTAGAGGTTGATTCCAATTCTCAGCAAACGACGAAACCAACATACCCCCATAACTGTGACCAATAAGGAGAATTTGCTCAAGTTTAGGGTTTTCTTTTAATAATATGGCTATGTTATCAGATAGTGATTTTGCTGAGGGTGATGAGCACACACCATCATCCCACCGATAAAAGTAGGTTAGGGTACTCTCATTATCAATAGTTTTTAAAGGATAGATCCACTCATAGCCGTTGCTGTTTCCACCATGCACTCCAATGAGAAGGACGTGTTCATTACTGTTTGAAGTTTCAAGAGGCTTGAGGCCAAAGTCCAAAGCCATCAATCTCTGGCCTGATTCTTCATAGTCTGTTTTGAAATCTAATGTGGGTAACCAAGGATAGCTTTTTTCTGACTCACACCCAATGATTAGGAAAAATCCGGTGAGTAGGATTATTCTTATCATTTAGATAGTTCTTTTAATTGCCTGTATTTTTCTTTTTTTTCGTTTTTGCAGTATTCTATCTTCTTTATCAATAATTCTTCGTTCCCTTGTTTTCTTAGGGTTATCAAATAACCAGGCAAAATTTAGACTCACTGTTATGGGTTGCATATCCATGCTATATGCCATTTGTGGTGGAGCATTTGATCCCATTATGGTTTTATCGAGGTCCGTGGCAATGGCACCGGAAGATGTTTTTAACTTTCTGATGTCAAGATTTAGACTAATCTTGTTGTTGATGACGTAGTCTAATCCGATCTGATACAAAGGATCTAAAGATTTTTTCAGTCTAAAGTTTGCACCTGATAAGATGCCTTGTGCTTTTTCTTTGTGGAAAGAGGAATAGATTAATCCTGATCCAATATAGGGTCTGAAGGAAGCATTTTTTGGTTTAAAGTAGTATTGCAATGTTGCGTTTGGTGACAGTGAGATGAAGGATGCCAATTTTGCATCTGTACCCATGGTTTTACTATAGATGTTTATCTCTGAGGGAATCCCGGTTAGGAATTCAATTCCTAAGTTGTCAGTGATCAAGTAACTGAAAGACAATGTTGGCATACTATAACGACCCATCTCTACCTGACTTTCCTTACCGAATTGGGGCACTAGAAAGGTGTAACCAGATCTTAATACCCAATCCCCTTTATTTAAAATTTCTTTTGTTTGGTTGCTAAAAGTATAATTCTCATCAGCTTCTCCCCAAACATTAGAAATAGTAAGCAACAGGCTAGCAATTAAGATTAATTTTTTCACTCTACCCATTATTCACTTATAATTAAGAAATTGTTAGTTCTTTCAGAAGAAAAAAGCAATAGAGAAGTATATAGGACTAGCTGTTTTCCCATTCCGTAATAAGGTGTCGATTATCCTTGTCCCATGGATGAAAATCTTTTTTGAAAAACCTAAGCCAAGGAATGATAGTGCGTCTGAGAACTCCAGGTTTGATAAACAGGAATATGAATCCACTCCACC
>CAXGBD010000117.1:0-3168 GCA_964008355.1 uncultured Gammaproteobacteria bacterium
AAAAAAACTGTAGCAAAACTAGAAAAAAAATTACCATCACTTATACAGGCAGAAGAAAATGTTCATAAGAATTTCTTAAAGATTAATTCTATAATTAAAGAACAGACATCCAAAAAGAAAGAAAGTCAGGCAAACATACGGAAGAAAAAAGCAAGAGATGCAAAAAGAAAATCTGTGGAGGATAAACGAATTTTGAGTATGGCTAGAAAACTTGCAAATAAAATACTAGCCGAAAAAAAGAAAGCACCAAAACGAAAAGCATCTAAAAAGAAAGCACCAAAACGAAAAGCATCTAAAAAGAAAGCACCAAAACGAAAAGCATCTAAAAAGAATAAAAAATAATCTCTAGTCTGAGATAGTTTATTAGATATTAATTAGAAATTACTTCTAATTTTCCATTTTTCTTGGGAACATTTAGCTGAACTTCATTTCTGAAAGTTGTTGTATATGCCCCTTGAATCGAAACAGTGTCGCCATTCTTCACTTTTTCGATATCCTCACCCCAAAGTGTGAGTTTTATCCTACCAGTGTCATCCTTCAAATATGAATCACAAACTTGTGTTTCTCCATATTTAGTATTGACTGTTCTTGGTTCACCCTTTTCCTCAATTGTTCCTTGAAGGGTAATATCGGATCTCTGGTTTTTTGCATCTTCAATTGTCATTAGGTATTCTCTATTTCTTCAATTAATAACTTTTTTTAAACGACATGATTAATTCAATGTGCAGGGGTATCGAAGCCCGGCCAACCGAGAAGGACTCAAGATCAAGGTTATGGGTTATCCTTTCCCTTAGGGGTTCGTGGGTTCGAATCCCACCTCCTGCATTTTTATATTTTTACATGAAAAAGTGATACTGATTTATGATTTAATTAATCGAACCAGTTTTGTAGGATGGTTTAAAAGATCCTTATGCAATATGGCAATTTCTTCATTTATGAATATCAAATTACATCTAAAACATTTCCTAGCTTTGGTATTCATGGGAAATATTACTCAAATTAATAATTAAGGGTAAAGTATGATTGATACTTTCTTAAGAGTTTTAGATGGAGTGCTGGTTTTACTATTATGGCAGATATAATCGAAGTAATTGCGGAGTATTCTTACCTCGGCATATTATTTTTGTTGATGGCAGTAAATGCTGCACCTATTTTGATGCCTCCTACTTGGATCATACTGTCATCATTTTTTGTATTGGATACTTCACTCGATCCATTTTTCCTTGCATTAGTGGGAGCCACAGGAGCTACAATCGGCAGATTCTTTTTAAAATGGATGAGTGGTTTTTTCCGTCGATTTGTGGGTAAACAACAAAAATCAAATCTAGATGTTATCGGCAATTTCCTGAATCGTAAAAAATTTGGATATACTCTGGCATCTTTTCTATTCGCAGCAACACCACTTCCTAGCAATATGTTATTTGTTGCATATGGAATGATGAGAGCAAAAAGTATTGGACTTTATATTGGATTTTGGTTTGGAAGACTCCTATCTTATTATGTGATGATTACAATAAGTGCCGCTGTACTTGTACCATTTTTACAATTATTTGAGGATAGAATAATAGGCATAATTGTAGCAGATGTGGTAGGTATAGGCTCGGTCATATTTTTTACATGTATAGATTGGCAGGCTCTCTTATTACAACGAAAATTAAAGTTTGTCAGACCCAAATTATGGCGAATTTGATGCTATTTTAGCCATAATCAACATATCTGTCATATCTTCTTTCAACTTCAGGGTTTGTCCCAGCACTTATTTTTTTAATTTCTACAACATTTCGTTTTCTTATGTAATTGATAATTTCCTCAAAGTTTTTGTCTTCCGGATATATATTCACCAATGGATCAAGCATTTTGAAATACTCGGTCACTTTTTGCCTAAATTCTTCTCTTGTAGGATTTTTAATTTTATTTAAGCGAAACCAGATAGTAGCCCAACTACAGCCTACTACATGTGGTAATAAATCAAAAGCAACCTGTATCTCAAAACGTTCATCGTCTATCATGAATTTTCATTAATTAATTTTGCACCTAATTTAGCAAAATACGTCACGATGAAATCAGCTCCTGCACGCTTGATGGACGAAAGTATTTCATTTGTCACTTCATTTTCATTGATCCATCCTTGATTTGCCGCAGCTTTAACTAACGCATATTCGCCTGAGACACTATATGCAGAAACTGGAACATTAAATTTTTTCTTAGCTTCCGCAATTAAATCAAGATAAGATAGTGCAGGTTTTATCATAACTATATCTACACCTTCTTCAATATCTGCTTCAACTTCCCTCATCGCTTCACGTGGATTTGTAAATGGAACTTGGTATGTTTTTCTATCACCAAATTGTGGAGCACATTCTGCTGCATCTCTAAACGGTGAATAAAACGATGAACTGTGTTTTGCTGAATGTGACATTATTATTACATCTTTAAAATTTGCATCGTCTAATCCCTTTCTTATAGCAGATACTTGACCATCCATCATTGCAGATGGAGAGACCACATCGACACCCATCTTTGCCTGACTAACAGCAATATCAGTCAAAGTCTTTATACTCAGATCATTGTCTATTTTTTTCCCATTTATTATTCCACAATGTCCTGAACTAGTATACTGACATAGACAGACATCAGCCATGATCGATATTTTATCACCAAAATTGCTTCTTATTTCGGAAATTGTCCTTTGTACAATACCATTTTCAACATATGCAGATGCTCCACTTTCATCTTTTTGTGAAGGAATACCAAACAACATTACCGCTGGTATTTTTAAATCAGAAATGTTTTGCACTTCATTTGAAATCTCTGATAATGGTAATCTCACAATATCTGGCATTGATCCAACTGATTTCTTTTCTTTTAATCCTTCTTCTACAAAGATTGGGCATACTAAATCATTTACAGACAGTCTGACCTCTTGCACCAAACTTCTAATATTTTCATTAACTCGTAGCCGCCTTAATCTTTTTGAGGGAAACGTAGCCATGATAAAAATATGATAACAAGTAATATAATCTTAGGTTAGTATGACTAATCCTTTTTCTTATAATTAAATAACTTACTTGCTGTTTCTAACAAATCTGGATTACCTTGTTCCGATGCCTTTCTTAAGTTATTCATAGGAGCAGAAACAATACTCTCTACAACAGCTTTTGTTAACTC
>CAXGBD010000118.1:0-3167 GCA_964008355.1 uncultured Gammaproteobacteria bacterium
TTTTTCCAGAATCTTTCTCGCCTCTACACTTTTATAGCCTAAAGATGATAGAGCGTTGTGTGCTTCTTTGATTACCTGAATGCCAGAAAATTCTATGCCATCGCCTTCTGTTAAGTTTACCCCGCCTATCTGATCAATTCTATCCTTCATCTCTACCAGCAAACGTTCTGCCGTCTTTTTTCCTATGCCAGGAAGATGGATTAAGGCATCAGCATCTTGGGCTTGAACACTTCTAACAAAGTCTTCAACATTAGTGCCAGATAAAATCGTAATGGCTAATTTTGGACCCACACCACTTATTTTTATCAGAGCCCTAAATAAATTTCTTTCCTCTTCTGTTGCGAAGCCATACAAGGTATTTTGATCTTCTCGAATAATTAAATGCGTCAGTAAATGAGTCTGTTGATCAATTGCAGGAAGCTTAAAACTAGTCGACAGTGGAACATGGACTTCATAACCAACGCCATTGACTTCTATTAGTACCTCAGAAGGTTTTTTGTTTTTAATCAAGCCATTTAGGGAACCAATCATCTAACTATCGTTACTTATCTTTTTATCCATTGAATAACTATGTGCATGACAGATTGCTATTGCAAGTGCATCCGATTCATCGAGCTTCAACTCCTTATTTTTTATACCTAAGATGATTTTAACCATATATTGCACCTGCTCCTTTTCCGCAGCACCAGACCCCACAACTGCTTGTTTTACCTCTCTGGCAGCATATTCAAAAATAGTTAATCCTTGTTTGAATGTTCCACAAATCGCTGCCGCTTTTGCCTGCCCTAATTTCAAGGCACTGTCGGGATTTCGATGCATAAAAACATTTTCAATTGCAACAACATCTGGCTGGTATTCATCTATTAATTTCTCAATTTCTGTAAATATCACTTTCAATCTCTTTTGAAAATCTTTTTCCTTGGTTTGAATCGCACCGCTACCTATGTAGCTCGACTTGTTGCCTTTTGACTCTATGACACCATAACCTGTTATTCTAGAACCGGGATCTATGCCAAATATCTTCATTGATTATCTCTATATTGATTCAATTTAATCGTTCTAACAGTTCGTTTGGTATTTCAGCATTTGAATGGATCGCCTGTACGTCATCTAAATCTTCGAGTATATCCAATAGTTTTAACATTGATTCAGCGTGGTTGATGTCTATAGAAACGTCATTTAAAGCTCTCATGATCACTTCAGAAATTTCTGGATTGACTCCTTGTGCCAATAAAGAATCCCTAACATTTAAAAAATCAGCAGGCTTAGTGATGATATCCATTGATCCGTTCTCGTCATATTCAATATCTTCTGCCCCAGAATCAATTGCTATTTCCATGATTCTATCTGGATCCTTAACTCCGGATAATGAAATCAAACCAACTTGCTGAAAAAGATAAGCAACGGATCCTTCGGTTCCTAAATTACCTCCAAACTTAGATAATGCATATCTCACTTCAGCTACGGTTCTATTTTTATTATCAGTCATGCACTCAATTAAAATTGCCACTCCACCTGGTCCATAGCCTTCATAAGTCACTTCTTCTAAATTAAAACCTTCCCCTTCTCCTGTTCCTTTGGAAATCGCTCGATCAATATTCTCCTTAGGCATGCTTTGATCTTTTGCCTTATCAACAGCTGACCGTAATCTGGGATTGGAATTTAAGTCACTGCCTCCAATTCTTGCGGCAACAGTGATTTCACGTATTAGTTTGGTAAAAAGCTTACCTCTTTTTTTATCTTGGCGGCCCTTCCTGTGTTGGATGTTAGCCCATTTACTATGTCCAGCCATTTAAGTCCTATGATGCAATCATTAATAATGGAACCTGATCAATTATACAATAAACCGTTTATTATAGTGTTCAGGTAAAATGTTTTTGTATAATAGATCCTATGAGAAGATTTAGTGTCATTTTACCCGTTTTATTTTCAGTTTTGCTCTCTTCATGCACAATTACGAGCTATCAAAAAATAGACTCAGCAGTTGGATATTGGGATGAAAGCATTGATCAATCTACTGACACTTTTAAAATAGGATTTGATGGTGCTGAATGGAATAAAAATTCCTTAGTTGAGCAAGAAAAAGTCATTGATTATGCATTGCTTCGATCTGCTGAAATAGCATTAGATAATGGATTTAGATATTTTTTAATCAGCGAGAACCAGTCCTACACAGAAAAGAAAACCACCAAAGAGACAGAAACATCTAATAGTGAAACCTTTCGTCACAGAGCAATTTTTACGACCGTCAATTATATTGACCTTGAAGAAAAAATGCGCCACAACAATTTGATCCAAGATGGGGAGTTTAAAGGTTATGCTGTTTACAATGCTGCTTTAGTGTTCTACACCATTAAAACAAAATACAACTTATCCAATAATAAATTAGTACAGAATTTTGAATCTGGGATGCCAGCATATAGGATGCCAGGAACTTCACGAGGAATGACTGAAACGATAGATGCGGTTCCACATAATCCAATTAATAGTCCACTTCCAGACCAGTAATCTACTAAATTCTAATGCTTGAGTTGATGGCTTAGCTACGCCTGGATTATTGTTTCTTGTTTGCTGAGTTTTGTTTATGAGAAAGCTTCCAGTGTTCTCTCCACAAAAAAAATCTAGATTTATTCATCGGCAATCTTAACCAACTGTTTTCCGAAATTCTTACCACTCAATACATCTCTTAGGGCCTGAGGCGCATTGATGAGTCCATCAGTTACTGTTTCTCGGTATTTAATCTTGCCTTCTTTAATCCAGTCTGAGAGTTCTTTGGTGGCATCTGCCCAATGATCAAACCATTCCGTCACTACGAAAAATCTGTGCTTAGGTTTTGGGCGCATCGTACCAAATACATCGAAAGGGGTTTCTTCGTTCATAATATCTTGCGAGTTGTATTTGGAAACAAAACCACATATGGGAACTCTACTACCAGGGTTTAATAACTTGGCAACAGCCTGAGTAACCTCACCTCCAACATTCTCGAAATACACATCTATTCCATCCGGACAGGCTTGCTTGAGATCTTGTTCTAGATTTCCACCTTTGTAATCGATACAAGCATCAAATCCAAGCTCATCAGTTACATAGGAACACTTTACTTCTCCTCCAGCAATGCCCACAGCTCGACAATTGAGTATTTTGGCAATTTGTCCCACAACCGTTCC
>CAXGBD010000119.1:0-3076 GCA_964008355.1 uncultured Gammaproteobacteria bacterium
GTGGTCATTGGCAATCCCTGGGAAGAAATTGGATACTTATTATTCATGTTTTCTACCCCTGAAACCATTTAACGTGATGCACCAAGAACTGCTTAAATTAACTTTGACAGTGCTTAATGATATGAAAGCAAAGGCAGTTTCAAGTATAGATGTCTCCTCCATAACGAGTATTAGTGATTACATGATCTTTGCCACAGGTAATTCGTCAAGGCATGTCCGCTCTATCGCAGACAAGGTTGCTGAAAGTGTAAAGAAAGAGGGTCATGCAGTGTTGGGTGTGGAAGGTTATGAGACTTCGCAATGGGTATTAATTGATCTTGGGGATATCATTGTCCATATTATGCAGGAGGAAACTCGTTCATTCTACAAGTTGGAGGATTTATGGAGTGTGGGCGATCAAACAGTTAGACCTCAATTATGAAAATTAAAATGCATGCGATTGCATCTAAATCAATAGCTTGGTTAGATGATGGTTTTTCAGTTTACCAAAAAAGACTACCACCACATATCCAACTACATCTAAATAAGATACCTTTAGCTCAACGAAAAAAAAATCAACCGATTGATCATGCCTTAAACCAAGAAGGTAAAGCATTACTGAGTCTTATAAAAAAAGATGAAACACTGATATTGCTTGACGAGGACGGCGAAATGCTTTCTACAAAAGAGTTTTCCTTATTGATTGAAAAATGGATGTTGCAGTCAACCAAGCCCGTTATGGCAATTGGAGGACCCGATGGATTCTCAGATCTTGTTCATCAGCGAGCAGACAGATGTCTTTCATTGTCCAGATTAACTTTGCCACATGCCTTTGTTCCAGCCATTTTAGCCGAGCAAATATATAGAGCTTGGACTATTTTGGAAGGACAACCGTACCATCGAAATTAGGTCATGAATGACTTTCATCTGATTCGTGATTAGAAGAAGATGGTATTGTAATTTACTATAAATATTAGATATATATTCCCTATGACTAGAATCATAAAAATTTGTTTAGTTACTATCGTCATGCTTTTTCTAACTGTTGTGGCGACCTCGAGCATTCTTTTACCAAAGTACATATCTAGTTGGAAAAACCCTGTTATTGCTCGGATGAATTTGGTATTCGATGCTGTCATTGACTATCAAGACTTGGATTTTAAGTGGCTGACCATTAATGATTTTTCTATTAATCCTATTTTAACTTTTGATCAATTCTCGATGGAATTATTTCAACAGGAAGACAAGGGACTGCAGGCCAATATTGTAGAAATTGAGATTGATTTTCTTGCCTCATTCAAATCTAGATCAACCAGAATAAAATCACTTTTAATTGATGGCAGTGAGATATTGATCACACATTCACCAGAAAATGGGTTCATGTTTGATCAGATACCGATAAAAAAACTGATTGTTTTATCTTACCCAGGTGCAAGAAGACCTCTGCTCACTTTAAAAAATGTAAAAGCAAGGAGTGTTGATATAGAAACGCTACAAGAGCAATTTGGCCTTCAAAGCTTTATAGCCAGTAATAATTCTGAATTTGATCTAGATATGATTTGGTCAGAAATACCACGCAGGAAACAAATAATTCATGGGGAAGGGAGTATGAAAATTAATATTGATGATGGTCAGATTACCCTTCTTGAGCGAGTTCCCGGAAAAATTTTTAGCTTATTTAGTCTTTCTAAATTACCTAAAAGGCTGTTGTTGGATTTTAGTGATATCACTAAGAAAGGCTTTAGCTTTAAAAAAGTAACTGCTGATTTTCAATTTAATAATGGTAGTGCTTATACTTGCGATCTTGTGATCAAGGGGACAACTGCTGATATTGTGATCATCGGAGCGACTGATTTGATTGGTAGAACTTTTAACCAATTGGCGATAGTTCAACCAGCAATTTCGGATATGTTACCCATGGGGGGTGCAATGCTCGGAGGGCCTGCTGTAGCGGCCAGTGTCTTTATATTTACAAAATTACTGAGAAAACCACTCAAGGAAGTTGGTGTTAATTACTACTCTATTAATGGACCTTGGGAAAACCCAAAAATTGAATTGATACCAACGAATGAAGTTGCCTTGTCATTTTTTGATGATTGTCAAGATTACCTTGCCGAAACGATCGAGAGTCAGGATGCTCTTAATAATTCAGTAGAAATCAACTAATATTATCGTTATGAAGATAGCTGCAATCCAGATGAATTCTACAGATTCCGTATCTGAAAATTTGGATATTCTAGACCCCTTACTCCTAAAGGCTTCCAAACAGGGCGCTTGTTTGGTTTTACTGCCGGAGAACTTTGCTTTTATGGGCTCTCATAAACAGTTAGTTAGTAACATTATGGAAGATTTTAATGATGGTCCAATACAATCCTTTGTTGCTGAGAAATCGAAAGAATATGGAATATGGATTATTGCAGGGTCTATCCCAATTAAGAACGATGATCAGAGCAGAAGTTATGCCCGATCTATGGTTTTTGACTCAAATGGAGCCTTGATTTCTTTTTATGACAAAATTCATCTTTTTGATGTGGTCGTCAATGAAAAAATTTACAAAGAATCAAGTTTTATTGAACCCGGTTCCACACCTGTAAGTATTCAAACGCCCTGGTTCAAACTGGGTCTTTCTATTTGCTATGATGTCCGTTTTCCAGAACTCTATCGATCTAAAGCATTCAACGAGGTCGACCTCATTGTGGTTCCCGCAGCCTTCACTGAAGAAACAGGTGCGGCACATTGGGAGACTTTGCTAACTTCAAGAGCAATTGAAAATCTTAGTTATGTATTGGCAGCTGCCCAATGGGGTGAGCACTATGGTGATAGAAGGACCTATGGTCATTCAATGATCATTAATCCATGGGGTGAAAGAGTCAATGCCTTGCCATCAGGTAATGGTGTTGTCATCGCGGAGATTGATTTAGAATTGATTGCTGAAATCAGAGAAAATTTTCCAGCCCTTGTGCATAGAAAAATCTAATCTGATAGCTAAACATTAGCCAATATGAATAACTCTGAAAGCACTCTTGCACAAGTAAAATCAATTTTACTGGAGCCTTATAATTTAACGGAACAGGATCTAGCCTTGATGCTGTCAACA
>CAXGBD010000120.1:0-3049 GCA_964008355.1 uncultured Gammaproteobacteria bacterium
AATTATGATGGATGCCAGATGATGGGCATATTCGGTATTGGCATTGATTTGGTAAACGTAAAACGAATACAGAAGCTCAACGAGAAATATGGTCAAAGATTTACCGACAAAATTTTATGCTCTGAAGAAAAAGAGCTTTTTTATTCTCAGTCCAATCCAGTAAAATTCTTGGCAAATAGGTTTGCAGGCAAGGAAGCGACAGTAAAAGCCCTTGGAACGGGGTTTTCACAAGGTATCACTTGGAAAGATATCGGTGTAATTCAACATAAAACAGGGAAACCCCAATTAATATTTTCTGAGAAAACTCAATCACTACTTCAGAAACATCATATTACTAATTCACACATTAGTCTGACAGATGAAGGTCATTGGGCTCAAGCGTTTGTTGTATTAGAGAAAAATTGAAATGAACTACTTGATATTTGACGTCGAAACCATACCAGATCTTGATTATGGTCGGCGATTTCTTAATCTTGATGGATTAAATAATGAAGATATTGGTCGTGCCATGTTTTTTCAGCAGCAACAGAAAACAGGAGAGGAATTCTTGCCTCTCTATCTTCAAAAAGTAATTTCAATTTCAGTGTTAATCGATGCTGAAGATACATTGGAACTTAAATCATTAGTTGTTAATGGGGACGATGAAAAATTAATTATTCAAAGTTTTTATAACACACTTGAAAAGGAAGATTATTGCTTAGTAACTTGGAATGGTCTTTTATTTGATTTACCTGTACTGAATTATCGAGCTTTATTTAATCAGGTGGATGCAGCATCTTATTGGCAAAAAAAATCTTGGCACATAGATATTAAAGACTCTTTATCTGGTCATCATCCAAAAGAACAGGGCAGCCTAGATCAAGTTTCCAGAGGGCTTGGTTTTCCAGGAAACATCAATTTACGGGGAGGGCAGGTTTGGAATTCCTATCTTGAAGGTAATGAGGAGGGTATTAGCAATGATTGTGATTTTGATGTTTTCAATACATATCTAGTTTTTCTTAAGTATCAAACAATGATTGGCAAATTGTCTGAAGATCAGCTTTCCATTAAATTAAAACAATTCAGAATAATGCTCAAAGACACCAATAAGAAACATTTTGAAGTATTCCTTAAAAGATGGGAGAAACAAAGCTAGTTTTGTTTTTGTGACTACAAGGATTAAAATTTCTATTTGTTCCCAAACACTTGAGTTAATTGACTCTGAAGGTGTAGAAACATACTTAGTTTCTACTTCAAAATATGGACCTGGTGAAGTGAAAAATAGCTTCTGCACCCCAAGAGGTCAGCACATTATCAGAGCAAAAATTGGAGATGGTCAAAAAATAGGCACAATCTTTAAAGAACGACGATCAACAGGCGAAGTATTTTCTAAAAAGTATCACAATTTACAAGAGGGTGATTGGATTTTAACAAGGATTCTTTGGTTGAGTGGCATAGAAATTGGAAAAAATAGACTCGGTGATGTCGATACCATGCAGCGTTTTGTCTACATCCACGGAGTACCAGATCAAAATATTTTAGGAATTCCAGGTTCTAAAGGATGCATCAACATGAGCAATAATGATGTCAAAGATGTTTTTGATGCCGTTGTTGCTGGTACTCCAGTTGATATTGAATAATAATTAATATTGCAATGCGATTAGGTCCATTATTTATCTCCATTAGCGGCACAGAGCTTTCCAGAGATGAAGAACAAATCTTGCTGAATGATCTTGTTGGCGGTGTTGTTTTATTTTCCAGAAATTACCAAAACAAGGATCAGTTGAAAATGCTTGTCAACTCCATCAAGGCGCTAAAATATCCTAGTTTGTTTGTAAGTGTTGATCAGGAAGGTGGCAGAGTGCAAAGATTTCAAGATGATTTCTATCCAATTCCTGAGATGAGATCTTTAGGAAAAATGTATGATCAATCGGATCACATTGCTATGCAAGCAGCATATTATGCAGCAAAAATTCTAGGAATTGAGCTCATGAATGTCGGTATAGATTTTAGTTTTGCCCCTGTTTTAGATATAGATTATGGAGTTTCAGAAATTATTGGCAGTCGATCCTTCCACAGTGATCCCAAAATAGTAGGCCATTTGGCTTCCTCGTTTTTTGATGGCTTTCAAGATATTGGAATGCAGTGCATTGCAAAACATTTCCCCGGTCATGGTTTTGTAAAAGAAGATTCGCATCAAAATACACCTGTTGATCAAAGGTCAATTCGGACAATTAGCAAAGACCTACAGCCCTATAAAAATCTAATAAATAAAGGTCTAAGAGGCATCATGACTGCACATATCAAGTACCCACTCGTAGATAAGAAACTGGCAACATTTTCTAAGTTTTGGCTAATAGAATATTTGCAAAAAGAACTCCAATTTAATGGGATTATTTTTTCTGATGACTTAATGATGAAGAGCACAGATTTTTTATCATCAACGATGCAAAAAGTAAACGCTTCCCTAGAAGCAGGTTGCGATTTTGTTTTGATTTGTAATTCTATGCAGGCAGTTTCTGAATGCTTGTCAAAACTCCATTTTTCTGGTGAACAATTTACGAACCTTGAGAAAAAATCAAGTTCTCTCAGACCTTTATTGAATAACAGCTATGATACTGAATCGAATTTAGTGGAGAGTAAGACTAAACTAGATCTTGTTCAAAATAGCTTATGATGGAGCGAAGTTTTAATACCCGGTCATCAACTTGAGGGAAATTCCCTTTAAAACCAAGTGATTGATCAGTAAACATTTTGAAAATATCAGGTTCTGAATCGATTAAATTGATCAAGTTTTTTGTTTCTATCGATGTGGATGGGTCAAAGAAGATTCTTCCATATCTCTTGTCTATTCTAATTTTATTAATACCTAAGCCGCTTGCTTTATTTCTCAAATGTGCCATTAAGAGGAGGTTTTTTGTTTGCTTTGGTAAATCGCCGAAACGATCAATTAATTCATGTTTGATGTCATTGATTTCTATTTTGGATCTAGCTTTTGAAATTCTCTTATACATCGTAAGCCTGAGGTGGACATCAGGCATATAATTTTCTGGGATCAATGCTGGAATAT
>CAXGBD010000121.1:0-3018 GCA_964008355.1 uncultured Gammaproteobacteria bacterium
TCCTAATATTACACATTTCCGTTGGTTATTATCGATATTATAGGCACAATTAACAGTAACGAATTTATTTTTCATAGATTATAGATCTTTGATTGATGGTCGTATTGACGAAATAGGAGAGGACAAATGGCTTTTCAAGACATGAGAGAGTTTTTAGAGTTTCTCAAAAATAAAAATCAATTAATTGAAGTGGATACAGAATTGAATGCGGCAAGGGGAACCACAGAATTGCAACCGTTAATGAGACATATTCACAACATCAATGGACCTGCTTTGATGCTTAATAATTTATCTGGTTACAATCACCCAGATATTCCTGTTTTATTTAATCCATATGGGACACGCGAAAGAACATCTATGATTTTAGGGAAAGAAAGACCTCTTGAGGGCAAGCTGAAATTTACTGAAGTGTTAACCAATCGATCTTTATGGATAAAACCAAACATGATTGATAGAGCAGAGGCAACATGTAAACAAGTTATAATTGAGAAGAATGACATAGACCTTAGTCAACAACTCCCACACGTGTGGTTTGGGAAAGAGGGTCCTTCGTATATAACCAATGCCGTTGTTATTTCGAAAGATCCTGAAACCGGTCAGCTCAATACTGGCTGTTACAGACTCACCCAACTATGGAATGCATCTCATCCACTCGGTGAGGAGTATTCAGAGGAAGAACAGAAAAAATGTCTATCAATTTTTGCTTTCTGGAATCCTCCAGGAAATGATATTGGACGCCAGTGGGCAAAGGCACAAGAAATGAATCAACCGCTGGAACTTGCTATTGCTTGTATTGTAGACCCTGCAGTCCAAGTTGCTGCGGCAACTTCTATTACTTTTGGTGAGGACGAAATGGATTTTGCAGGAGGACTGAGAGGTGAAGGTGTTGATGTGGTGCAGTGCGAAACAGTAGATCTTGCAGTCCCAGCTACAGCAGAATGGGTGATTGAGGGAAAATTTTTGCCTGGACGTGATATTGCGATAGGACCGCATTCTAACCCTGTTGGCTATTATGATGATGTCCAGTTCTTGCCACTGATTGAAGTCGATTGTATCACTCATCGCAAAGATCCAATTTGGTATGCAACCATGGAAATGGAACCACCATTTGATCACAACTATATGGCTTGCATGCCACTGGAAGGAGAAGTGCTGAGTGATCTGCAAACAAAAATTCCTGAAGTCCTAGATGTCGTGGTGACTCCAAATCTTAGTTATTTTGTTCAACTCTCTGTAGATGGGGAACAAAAACCACGTGCCGATTTTGGTAAGGAGGTTCTGCAAGCTGTTTGGGGCGCTAACGGAAGATGGGGGCCTACAGCAAAATTAGTTGTTGTCGTGGGACCTGATGTTAATCCTTATGATCTATCAGAAATAGAATGGGCCATTCAAACCAGGGTTCAACCTCAGACAGATACTATCATTAACGAAGCGGGACAAGCTTTTTTAATGGATCCATCTGCAGTCAAGGATCCAGGCCATGGGATAGCACTGGTATCCGAACAAATTGGCATTGATGCAACAATAAAAATACCAGAACGTTTTGAATCATATCCCAAATATAGCAATGCTGAACCTAAGGATGTCATGGCTATTGCAGAGAAATTGAAAGAGGTATTGTAATAATTATTGTTTGGGGTATACGACTATCGCTAATAAAACCAGTCAATTTAGATCACTACTCAATGGTCCGAAACTAGAATTTTTGCTTGAGGCGCATAATGGGATCAGTGCAAAAATCGCCGAGGAATCAGGTTTTAAAGGATTGTGGGCAGGTGGTTTAGCCATTGCAGCACAATATGGGGTTCGTGACAGCAATGAAGCCAGCTGGACGCAAGTCTTGGAAGTTCTTGAATTTATGTCAGATGCAACCTCCATACCCATAATGCTCGATGGAGACACCGGTTATGGAAACTTTAATAATGTCAGACGCTTAGTTCAAAAACTTGAGCAACGGGGAATTGCAGCGGTATGCATAGAAGATAAGCTGTATCCTAAAACTAACAGCTTCATCGATGGCAACAAACAAGAGTTGGCTAATATTGATGAGTTTTGCAGTCGAATTAAAGCTGGTAAAGATGCCCAAAAAGATGATGAATTTTCAATCATCACCAGAGTGGAGGCGTTCATCGCAGGATGGGGCTTAGATGAAGCAATAAAAAGAGCTGAAGCTTACCGTCAAGCGGGCTCAGACGGAATACTGATTCACAGCTCAAAATCTGAACCTTCAGAAATCATCGCCTTTAAAAATGAGTGGGGCGACCGCTTGCCAGTTATCATAGTACCTACTAAATACTATTCCACTCCCACGGAGATATTTTCTCAAGTAGGTATTTCAATTGCTATCTGGGCAAATCATATGATTCGTAGTTCAATTGAATCAATGCAGCAAACGGCTGCATCAATTATTCAAAAAAAATCAGTAGTGGCCTTGGAAGATAAAATTGCTAGTGTTAGTGAGATTTTTAGATTACAAGGCGTTTCTGAATTGCTGGAAGCAGAAGAAATGTATCTTCCTAAAAAGCAGAAGGCAACATCAGCAATTATCTTAGCTGCATCGCGTGGATCTGCTATGGGTAGCTTGACTGAAGAGCGACCTAAGGCAATGTTGAAGGTGAAAGAAAGACCAATTCTCAGACATATTGTTGATGTGTATAACAGTCACGGCATTAAGAACATTACTGTTGTCAGAGGATTCCAAAAAGATGCTATAGACTTACCCCAGCTTAGTTATGCTGACAATGATAACTTTTCGAAGACAGATGAATTAGTTTCTTTTGAGAAGGCGCTTTTGGAAGTTGATCTCGTGCAAGATTTGTTTGTTTCTTTTGGGGATGTTTTGTTTAAACCATATTTATTACAGCTTATGGATGATTTCCAAGATGAGGTTGTTATTGTTGTGGATACCCAATGGCAAGATTCTGTAAATAAAGAAAGGGCTGCTGATTACGTGCATTGTTCAGAACCTCATTCAAGAGATTCTTATAGCCATGAAATATTTCTCAAAGATTCAAAGGA
>CAXGBD010000122.1:0-2881 GCA_964008355.1 uncultured Gammaproteobacteria bacterium
AGCAACTCGGCGATCAGAATCGGGATTGCAATGAAAATCACGCAACCCAAGTAAACCAGTACAAACGCACCCCCACCACTGACACCAACGATGTAGGGAAAGCGCCAGATATTACCCAAACCAACGGCAGCGCCAATGGCTGCCAACAGAAAAGCTGTATTGGAGGACCAGGTTTTCTCGTTGTTCATAGGGTATGGATGATCAACCAGGGAGAACGAGGTTAATCGTCATCGGCTGCCAGAGTCGCTCCTGAGTCCAGCATCGTCTGGATAGCTTCTTCTTCAAGACCTGCTTCTTTCAAGATCTCAATACTGTGCTCGCCCAATTTGGGTGGGTGCCGCCGGATTGAAGCCGGGGTTTCCGAGAACCGGGCCGGAAATCCGGGAAGTTTCAGCATGCCTTCACTGGGATGTTCAAAAAGCGTCCAGAAATCGACCGCTTCGAGATGCGGGTCAGTAAAAAGATCCTCCAGGGTATTCACCACAATCACCGGAACTCTGGTATCACTGAACAGATCCAGCCACTCCTGGGTGGTCTTGGTGGCCAGAATTTTTCCAGTCTCGGAATAAGTCTCGTCTATGTTGGTGACTCTGGATGAAAGATCCTTGAAACGCTCATCCTCTATGAGATCTTCCCGCCCTGCTTTCTCACAAAATACTCTCCAGTGATCATTCATGTAGGGCAGCACGGCGATATAGCCATCTTTGGTTTTATAGGGTTTGCGGTGATGCGACATCAACCGGGTATAGCCGGCTTCGCCCAGGGGTGGTTCAAAAGTCTCTCCCCAAAGGTGCTCTGCCATCACAAAAGACACCATGGTCTCAAACATTGGCACTTCAATTTCCTGGCCAACCCCAGTGCGTTCCCGATGGAACAATGCCGCCAAGATTGCGTAGACAACAGTGATCGCCGTGGTTTTATCCGCCACCACGGTGGGCAGGTATCTTGGCTCACCCAATACCAATTCATTCAAATTGGCAATGCCGCTGACCGCCTGGATGGAATCATCAAGCGCACCCTTCTGGCCATAGGGACCATGCTTGCTGTAGCCGTAAGTGCCACAATAGACAATGTCGGGCTTAACCGCTTTGATGTCTTCATATTCGAGATTCAATTTCGTCATCACCTGGGGTCTGTTGTTGTGTACAAAGACGTCACATTCTTTGACGATTGCCAAAAGGGCCTCCCTGGCACTGTCTTGCTTTAAATCAAGTACCAGACTTCTTTTGTTTCTATTATTGGATAGATAAAGAGCAGCCATGCCTTTGTTTCGGTACGCGCCCAATTGCCGATTGCTGTCACCGAATGGGGCTTCCACCTTGATCACTTCAGCTCCCATGTCGGCCAGGATCTGAACCGCCCAGGGACCCAGAACGACACTGGTCAATTCCAGAATTTTTACACCCGATAAGGCTCCAGACACAGTGTTAATCTCCTAATTGCCGATACCAAACCCTGGGATGGTCAACTAGTCGTGCTCGTGATAGTGAGGGTATTCAAAATCAACAAAATGGTTGTGGCCATCCGGGGACTGAACCCATTGATTGAGTGCAGGCTTCATTCTCTGGAAACGAGCCGCAGCCCTATCGGCATTCTCTTTCGGTGTGGTCCAGGGATTGAAGTGGAAATAATTATGCAGATGGCAATCGGTTCTGCCAATCGCTATGATTCCGTGTTTACTGTAGAAACCGCCATGATTGATATACGGTGGACGCCAGAAATAACCACCGGTCGGTAGATCTCCAAATTGCATCATCCAGGATGTTCCCCAGATGTGGTAGGACTCCTCGCAACAATCATGGTAGGAAATATTGTCCTGCTGGAAACCGGGAACCATGCAATACAGAAAAGTATGTGCTTCCGTATGAATGTCGTATTTCAACAGTTTCAACATGCAACCGGAGGCTACTGAAGGAACAATTCTGGTACCAGGCATCCAGTTAACATCAGTCATAGCATCGATAATCGATAAGCGGTATCGCTCAGCTAGCGGATGGTCCTCGGAGGAGGACTCAAAACTGGGCTCACCATAGTTATAAAACATCAACACTGTCGCCGCTCTGGATACTTTCATGGCCGGCATGCTGACCCCGGGTGGGATCAGAAAATGGTGGTTCTCGCCATAGGTGGTGTCCCCATAGGTTATGGATCCAGAGATGATGAACATCTCTAACTCTGAATAACTCAGCCCCGGAGGCAGGGTATAGCCTGTCTCAAATTTAACCTTGAGCGAACATGCACCGGTGTCCACGTCCATGCTTAATACTTTGTAATGCATTCCTTTGCCGAATCCAGGCAGTGTCATGCGTCGGTATGGGGTTTTTCTCTCGTCGTAGGGTTCTATATGTGGTCTGGGCATCGCAGTTCCTTTGTTGTCGTGTTAATTAATGTTTTATTCCCTTCAGGTCTTTGGGCTCATAGGTCACTTTAAATTTACGCCTAGGCTTTTTGGGTATTTCTTCTGGGGCAACAATTCTTCTAACGTCACCATCAATGTTGGTGCCTCGGACCTGAATGGTTTCCAAGAATGTGGCGATCCATTTATCCCTTTGGGGGGCAATATCTTCCATGTGTTTAAGAATTTTTTTGAATCGTGCCTGCTGCAGTTTTAATTCCTTCTTCATCCAGGTTTTCACTGCCTTTGATTTGGGATGCTTGATCGAGGTAACCGGTTTTCCGCTACCTGAGGGCCTGCCTGTAGAAGATTCGCCCATTTGATTAGCCATGCTTGCTCCTGTTCTTGATTGTATTGGTATTAATGTTTTAACTTAATTCAGCAAAAAATACAATGCCGTAAGTCATCGTCACTGCAAAAGGCAAAGCCCACTAATCGGAATAAAAGCTTTCCTTGTTGTTGGCTTTCTCTCTCAAGCTATCAGGA
>CAXGBD010000123.1:0-2878 GCA_964008355.1 uncultured Gammaproteobacteria bacterium
GTCTTCCCATCATAGTTATATACATCCAGCTAATTGGTAACACACTGGCGCTGCCCCAAGGAACAGCTGAGATAGACCCAATATTATTGCTGCCACTTGATGGTTCTTGATTTATCCCAAGATTAGGAAGAAATGGTTCCAGGTGTTTTAGCACACCAATTGGACCGACACCGGGTCCCCCGCCGCCATGTGGTATACAGAATGTTTTATGAAGATTGAGATGAGATACATCGCCACCAAATTCACCGGGATAACAAATACCAACCATGGCATTCATATTTGCACCATCAATATATACCTGTCCTCCGTGCTCATGGACGATGGCACAAACTTCACGGATTGTAGTTTCAAAAACACCATGGGTAGAAGGGTATGTGATCATTGCTGCTGATAATTCCTGTTGATGCAGTTTGGCTTTTGATTTCAAGTCATCAAGATCGATATTGCCTTCATTATCGCAATTGATTGAAATCACCTTCATACCAGCCATCATCGCAGAAGCTGGGTTTGTGCCGTGTGCGGATTTAGGAATCAAGCAGATATTACGCCCCGTTTCTCCCCTATTCTTATGGTAAGCGTCAATCACCAACAGTCCTGCGTATTCTCCTTGTGAACCCGCATTTGGCTCAAACGAAAATGCTGAGAATCCAGTAATCTGACACAACATTTCCTGCAACTCGTCAAACAGTTGCCTATAGCCTTGTATTTGATTTTCTGGAGCAAGAGGATGGATGGATGAAAATTTCGGCCAGCCTATGGCCAACATTTCAGATGTGGCAGTGAGTTTCATGGTACAAGAACCCAAAGGTATCATTGCTTTATCCAAGGCAATGTCTTTATCGCACAATAACCTTGCATATCTCATGAATTCTGTTTCTGAGTGATAACGGTTAAATACTGGGTCTTGAAGAACGTTTGAATTCCTTTTTAAGCTTTCTGGCAACGAAGTGGTTGGCTCCTCAGATAGAGCATTTATTTTTTTTGATTGTTTATGACTGAAAATCTCCCAAAGTAGTTCAATATCCTCTAAGTCAACCGTCTCATCGATAGCAACACCAATAGTTTTGGAATCAATCGCTCTGAGATTGATTCGGTGTTCCAAGGCCTTTTCAATAATGGTTTGCGTGTGCTGATTTGTTTTAACTGAAACAGTGTCGAAAAAATTCTGGTTAAGGATTTCGTAATTCATTTCAGACAAGCCGTGTGCAAATATTCTCGTTAATCTATTAATTTTTGCTGCTATTTGACGCAAACCCTCCGAACCATGAAAAATAGCATAAAACCCCGCTATAATTGCTAACAATGCCTGAGCAGTGCAAATATTGCTTGTAGCCTTTTCTCTCCTGATGTGTTGTTCTCTTGTTTGAAGAGCCAAGCGGTATGCAATATTGTCGTGCTGGTCGATTGAAACGCCAACAATTCTTCCGGGAATTGAACGTTGAAAGTCTTTCCTGGTTGCCATGTATGCGGCATGTGGCCCGCCAAATCCGATTGAAGTTCCAAACCTTTGGGTGGAGCCAACAGCAATATCCGCCCCCAGTTCTCCAGGTGATTTGAGCAACATCAAAGCTAGGATATCTGCGATCATAATTACAATTGTATGGTGTTGCTTTGCTTTACTTATGTGGCTTGATAAATCCATAATGTCACCACTGGCGCCCGGGTACTGAGTCAGTAGGCCGAAATAATTGTTGTTTAAATCCACTTCTTTTATCGATCCAATATCAATACCAATCCCTAAACTTTTGGCCCTGGTCTCAACCACTGCAATGGTTTGACTGAAACAATCTTCATCAATAAAGAATCGATCACCGCTTGACTTGGATACTCTTTTTGCCATAGCCATGGCCTCGGCTGCCGCTGTGGCTTCATCAAGCAATGAGGCATTGGCTATCTCAAGACCGGTTAGATCCGATATCATGGTCTGATAATTTAGTAAAGCTTCGAGTCTTCCCTGAGAAATTTCAGGTTGATAGGGAGTGTAGGAGGTATACCATCCTGGATTCTCCAGGATATTTCTTTGGATCACTTTGGGAGTATGGGTATTGTAATAACCTTGCCCAATATACGATTTGTATAAGTAGTTTTTCTCAGCAAGCCTTTTCAATCTAGCAATTGCAGCCTCCTCCGACAGTGGCGACTCTAGCTCCAAACTGGACTTTTCATAGATGTCATCTGGAACAATCGATTGCATACACTCTTCCATGTCTTTAAAACCCAGAAAATTAAGCATTGTTTTTTTATCATCCTCACTTAAACCAATGTGCCTGGATTGAAACATTCCCCCAATTGGAAGTGAATTGGTGGGGCTGTTGTTTTGTTTGGAATTGGATTTATTTATAGAATCATCCATCTTTTGCAATTGTCATGATTCTGATTGACAAAGATCGTTGTAGTCATCAGGTGAAAGCAATTGGTTCAGTTCATCTAAATCACGATACTCTATTTTGTAAAGCCACCCTTGTTCATCGGGTGAGGAATTAATCACTTCTGGCTGGTCGGATAATGCTTCATTGATTTCCAAGATTACCCCAGAAATTGGGGAATAAATATCTGAAGCTGCCTTTAAAGACTCCACCACAGCAATTTCATCATTCAATTGAACCTGTTGGCCGACCTCTGGCAATTCTACAAAAACAATATCCCCAAGAAGATCTTGGGCAAAATCTGTGATGCCCACAACAGCAACATTATCTTGCTCCAACCGCACCCACTCGTGATTGGTTGAGAATTTCAACTCTCCAGTCATAGCATTCATTGTATATAATTTGTTAAGGGTCTTGTTTATAGACAAACTGCACGTCTAGAATACAACACGACCATTTCTAATAAAAGGCAGAGCACCAAATTCACCCCCGGTGTGTTTGTCTCTGATCGA
>CAXGBD010000124.1:0-2843 GCA_964008355.1 uncultured Gammaproteobacteria bacterium
AAGACCAGAACATATTAAAAAAATTGCAGATCAATTGAAATAATAGATCGAGGCATGTGCAATTTATTGACCCAATTTGGAATCATATTGATATCTGTTATCATTTAGATTCTTAATAATTTAATAGGGGAAATTATCATGTCAAGAAAATCTCTTTTCTGTGCATTAGTTGTTATTGTCTTCTTTTCCTTTGAAGCACAATCTGCAGTTACTGAAGTAAATGGTTGTAATCTGAAAAAGGGAGCATCAATCGAAGATATCACTGCCATGTCTGTCAAAATGAATGAGCTAATGGATAGCGATGATTATAAGGAACACAGATTTGGGCAATTAGTAATGGAGCCCTATGTTGAACAAACAGAAAAATCAGAATTTGACTTTTATTACCTAAATTATTGGGGTAATTACGAAATATTTGGGAATGATATGCATGAATGGTTTGATCATGAAAAAGGTAAAGAATGGTCATCTGAATTATCAAAAATGGTCGATTGTAGAACACTAAATATTTTTGACACAATAGTAACTCGTCAATATCCAGGAGATTAATACACTATGAAAAAAATAATACTACTTTTTGGACTATTAACCATAAGTCCTCTGTGGGCTGACGGACATGAAAAAGAGGTTTTAGACCTTGTCTATAAGCACTGGGAAGCAAGAGATAATAGTGATTTTGCAACTCAGGCTGACCTCATGAGTCAATCTGGAACTTATAACGCTAATTCTGATGGAAGTTTTTTTAGGTTTTCAAAACAGAATAGTGCGGCAGACATGGAAAAAAACATGGGAGATCAGTCTTCTAGTTTGAATGTCATGTATCCAGAAACCATTGCCTTGGCTGATAATGTTGTTTTAGCTAGATATTATCTTGAAGGAGTAATAAGTGACCCCGGTGGAACTGTTTCAAACTATAGAACACGAGTAACTCATATCTGGGTTAAGGAAAAAGGAGGGTGGAAGACTAAATCTTGGCATTTTTCACCACTTCATGATGGAGGCAGACATCTCACTTCTGCGAGTGATTTTGAAGAGGAATAGTTTCTATATAAAAAACTAGGAGTAATCAAGGATGAAAAAAATATTATTTATCACATCATTAGCATGTATCTTTTTTGCTAATAATATCTTTGCTGTAGAAATGGACGTTTATGTCTATAAAGTAAAGCCAGGTTCTTTAGAGGAAGCTCTAGAGATATTTCAAGAAGGTTCATCTATCGCTTCACAAACAGGAATGAATGTAGCTATAGCTCAACAATCGTCAGGAAAAGGTGGGGAATTAACATACCATTGGTTGGAATTCTATGATTCATTAGAGCAACGAGCCGAGATTCGTTATGCTGACCCAAAATGGGATGCATATACTGAAAAATTCTACAGTTCAAATGCAATAGACACAGTCAGGACATATAGTATGACTTCCCTAGATGAGGATATTGGTGATGAAAATGTTGCCTTAGCAAGAGTTTATGTATGGGATGCAAAACCGAATATGTATGATGAAACAATCACAGCATTATTCCAGGCAAAAGAAATTTTTGAAAAACATGGCTTTGTTGTTGATCTTTGGCAGCAGGGAGTTGGAAGTAAGCATTATCTTGAGTTTGTGATGCTTTCTAGCTCTGAAGAAGAGCAAGCAAAGTCTCTGCGATCAGTAAATGCTGATCAGGATTGGATTGAGATTGAGCCAGTGTGGATGAAGAATGAAGAAGTTGCTCGTTTTATTACTAGTTTTGAGCTTAGTAAGATCAATTAAAATATTTTCTGTGTAGTAAAACTTTTGCTACATCTATCTTGGGAGAGCAATTTTCAATTAGACAGATGACAGAACTGATTTCTTATAAAAAGCATCATTGAGTGGTGCAATTAATTAATACATAGAGGAGAGGAAATGAAATATTTTAATCTAGTGCTTTTTACAGTCATTCTTAGTTTTAATCTATCAGCAGCACACCACGATGAAGACGAACAAAAAGGTATTAGTGGATTAATCTCATCAGAGGTCTTTGATTTGGCTGGTGAGATGGATTTGTATGTTGAGAGGTACCAGAGCTGTGGAGATACTAACAACGAAAAGCATTATCACCCTGTGGGAACCTTGGTTTATATGCTTGATGGCAAGGCTGCCTCAATATCATCTGGTGAATGGAAAGAATATTCAGAAGGATCGTATTGGTTTGAACCCTCTATGTGGGTGCATGGTGGCTCTATGACTGATGAACCAAAATTTGGTGATGATCAGTGTAGACAGACATTAGTTATTAGAGCTTCAAGAAAAGGTGAAGAACCAACGGTATTTGTTAAATAATTAAAGAGGAGACACATGAAAGTTTTTAAAAAATATTTTACTACTATCGGGCTTTTAATATTTTCGGCCCAATTAATAGCTGGTCCAGGATTAGCTGTGACCACGATCAATACAAAAGATGCTGTTACTTATACTAAATGGCTTACAGAAAGCACTCCAAAATTTATGGAAGTCTATGGAGAAACAGTAGCATCTACAGGAATTTGTAGTCCTATTTCAGGTGCAGAACAAGAAGGCGATCATTACGCTTGGGCAATTGCACCCTCAATGAGTGCTCTACTGCAGTCTGAAGTAAGATTCTGGAATGACAAATCAATTGCTAAAACAATCAATAAAATTTCTTCTAAAAGAAATATTGTAAGAAAAGATATTTATGAAATCATAAAACCTGCAAAAAGAGCTTATAAAGTTGGTGAAACCACAGCTCAATATAATCTATTATCAAGACCTAATAATGTGGCAGAGTATGTAAAAACGATTGAGGCAATGGAAGCGGCTGCTGCCGAAAATGGCTTTGAAGATATTCAAATGGTTG
>CAXGBD010000125.1:0-2804 GCA_964008355.1 uncultured Gammaproteobacteria bacterium
ATAATGACCCTGCATCTTTAACTCTGCAGGAGGCAATAACTCTAATTAACATGAAAAGAGCAGCTCCAAGAAAACCTCGTAAAAGAAAAAGAAAAAAGAAATGAATAAAACTATAGAAAAAATAGTTTCACTTTGCAAACAAAGAGGTTTTGTTTATCAAAGTTCAGAAATATATGGGGGCTTTGGTGCCGTTTATGATTATGGACCACTTGGTGTAGAACTCAAGAACAATATTGCAAGCTATTGGTGGCGAGAAATGACGCAGATTCATGAAAATATTGTTGGGCTAGACAGTGGAATATTGATGCATCCAAAAATTTGGGAAGCCTCTGGGCACGTTGGTGAATTTCACGATCCACTTGTTGATTGTAAACAATGTAAGTCAAGATATCGTGCCGATGAATTATCAGATGATATAGAAAATGAAAAATGGGATAAAATAAAATGTCCAAAATGTGGAACAACTGGAATGATGACCTCTCCTCGACAGTTTAACTTAATGTTTAAGACCCAAGTCGGGCCTGTAGAAGAATCAGGCTCCACTGCATACTTAAGACCAGAAACAGCACAAGGCATCTATGTAAACTATCAACTAGTCCAAGGGTCAACCAGAATGAAAATCCCTTTTGGAATAGCACAGATCGGAAAAGCATTTCGCAATGAGATTATTGCTAGAAATTTTATTTTTAGAACCCGTGAGTTTGAGCAAATGGAAATGCAGTATTTTGTTAAGCCTGAAAATGATAATGAGGCAATGAGAGAGTGGAAAGAGAAGCGGGTAAATTTTTATACTGAAACTCTTGGTATAAATGAAAAAAATATCAGATTTCATGAACACGTTGAAGGGGAGCTAGCTCACTATGCAAAAGAGGCCTGGGACATAGAATATAATTTCCCTTTCGGATGGTCTGAGATTGAAGGGATTCATAATCGAACAGATTTTGATCTAGCAAGGCATGAAGAATATTCAGGGAAAAATTTAAAATACTTTGATCAAGTAGCAAATGAACGATATCTCCCATACATAATAGAAACATCTGCTGGCCTTAATAGAATGATGCTAGCAGTTCTTTCAGATGCATACTGGGAAGATACTGAAAATAACCGCACTGTAATGAAATTACATCCCAAAATTGCCCCTATTAAAGCCGTTATCTGTCCACTTGTAAAAAAAGACGGTCTCCCAGAAAAAGCAAGAGCTATCGTAGATGTCCTAAGACCTCATTTTAATATTCTATTTGACCAGCAAGGCTCTATTGGAAAACGTTATTATAGGCAAGACGAAGCTGGTACACCATATGGAATCACAGTGGACCATCAGACAATGGAAGATAATACAGTTACCCTTCGCCACAGAGATACGCAAAAGCAAGATCGTATTGCAATCGATGATATTTTAAATATAATTCAGTCGAGCCTGGTTTAATCAATACTTCAGTTTTATGAAAATATATATATTGCTTCTAATTACGGTTATTAGCTCTTTATACGCTGCCTCTCCAAACCCTGTTTTTGGCGAGAATGGTATGGTTGTCTCTACAAACGTGCATGCCTCAGAGGCCGGTGTAGCTATTCTAAAAAAAGGCGGAAATGCAATAGACGCAGCAGTCGCTATTGGTTTTACACTAGCTGTTGCCTGCCCAGAAAATGGAAATTTAGGTGGTGGAGGTTTTATAATAGGAGCAACATCTGATGGCAAGATTTTCTCTCAAGATCATCGAGAGAAAGCCCCTTCAAGGTCACATAGAGATATGTTTTTGGATAACAATGGTTCTGTGATCCCAGGTATGTCACTTACTTCAAGAGCCTCAAGTGGCGTTCCCGGGACTGTGCATGGTCTTCTAAGTGCATGGTCTGATCATGGCTCAGGTAATATTCGCCTACAACGACTACTATCTTCAGCAATTAGACTAGCAGAAAAAGGCTTTTTATTATCCTATTATCAGGCTGAACTATTCAACAGCTATAAAGATGACTTTGCATCAAACAAGGGTGCAGCAAAAATATTTATTCGAAAAGATAACAGACCATGGAAACAAGGTGATCTTTTTGTACAAAAAGATCTGGCTAAGACATTAAAACGTATAGCAAAAAATGGTATAGATGGCTTTTACAAAGGGCTCACAGCTGATCTAATTGTAAAAGAGATGCAAAAAAGCAATGGCCTAATCACTGCATATGATCTTGAAAAATACAGTTCTGTATATCGTGAGCCTGTGATTGGATCATTTAGGGATATTGAGATTATTTCAATGGGGCCTCCCAGTTCAGGAGGCCTTTTACTCATACATATGCTGAATGCACTCGAAAATTTTCAAATTGACACTCTGGGCTGGAACTCAGCAGGCTATGTACATCTTTTATCAGAAGTTGCTAAACACGCCTATGCTGATAGAGCTCAGCATCTTGGAGATCCAGATTATTGGAATAACCCTAGGAATATGTTTTTATCAAAAGATTATGCTAAAAAAAGAATGTCAAATATTTCTATTAAAAATATTATTCCAAGCAATAAAGTATTTCCAGGTAGCTTTAATGATAATGAAAGTACAGAGACCACACACTATTCTGTTGTAGACAAAGAGGGTAACGCGGTTGCTATTACTACTACACTGAACACGAATTTTGGTAATAAACATGTTGTAGAAGGTGCTGGATTTTTATTAAATAATGAGATGGACGATTTTTCTATCAAACCGGGTACATCTAACATCTGGGGCCTTGTTGGCGATAAAGCGAACGCAATTGAACCTAACAAAAGACCCCTCAGTTCAATGACACCAACGATCTTAATGTATGATGGA
>CAXGBD010000126.1:0-2773 GCA_964008355.1 uncultured Gammaproteobacteria bacterium
AGAACGATTTAGCAAGACTTAATCGAGCATTAATTCAATTTATGCTTGATGTTCATACGCAAGAACATAATTATACTGAACATTATGTTCCTAGTATTGTAAAAGCCGATGCCCTTGTAGGAACAGGGCAATTACCAAAGTTTGGTGATGACCTTTTTAAGATTGATGGCGATGATGATTTTTATTTAATTCCCACTGCCGAAGTTCCGCTCACTAATATTGCTGGAGGCCATATTTATAACCCAGAAGAACTGCCAATAAAATTAGTGGGCCACACTCCTTGTTATCGTTCTGAAGCAGGCTCCTATGGTCAAGATACGAAAGGCATGATCAGACAACATCAGTTTGAGAAAGTGGAGTTAGTACACATAGTTAAACCTGAAGATTCTTATGATGCCTTGGAAGAACTGACTAAGAATGCCGAATCAATTCTAATTAAATTAGGTCTGCCTTATCGTGTGATGTTGTTGAGCTCAGGGGATACAGGTTATGCTGCTGCTAAAACCTACGATATAGAAGTTTGGTTGCCGTCTCAGAAACGATATAGAGAAATATCTTCTTGCAGCAATTGCGAGGCATTTCAGGCAAGACGAATGAAGACAAGATGGAAGAAGAAAGATTCCAATCAGAATGAATTTGTCCATACTCTGAATGGATCAGGTTTGGCAGTTGGCAGAACATTGATTGCGATTATAGAAAATTATCAGAAGCAAGATGGGTCAATCATGATCCCAGAAGCTCTACAGCCTTATATGGGAAATCAGCAAGTGATTGCTTAGTGTTATTTTGATTTCTTTTTTTTCGATTCAGGTGACCAGTCTTTGATGTGTAGATCCCTTTGAGGAAAAGGAATAACAATTCCCGCTTTTTTAAATGCCTCATTGATTTTAAAGTTTAAGTCACTAGTGACATCATATCTTTTTCTGATATCTATAATCCTAAGTCTTAATTCAAACTCAAGGGCACTGTCACCAAAGCCCATGAATAATGCTTTTGGAGGTGAAGCTCTGTTATCGGTGATCACGTTGTCATGGTTTTGACTAACCGTTTCCAAGATTTGCTTAACAGTGTTGATATCACTACCGTAAGCGACACCGACTTTGATTCTAAGTCTGCCGTAGGGATTATGCAGCACCCAATTGGTGACTCGGCCTGAAATTAATTCAGAATTTGGAACCAACATGTCCTGATTGTCCAAAGTTTCAATTTCTGTGGCTCGTATACTTATTTTTTTTACAAACCCTTCAACATCTCCAACAGTCACAAAATCGCCAGCTTTAATGGGTCGCTCAAATAAAAGGATAATGCCAGAGACAAAATTATTTGCTATGGATTGCAATCCAAAACCTATTCCGACTGAGAGTGCACCAGCGACCACAGCCAGGCCGGTTATATTGATACCTGCGATTGATAAACCAACGAGTAAGGAAATGGTAAAGCCTGTATATCCAACAACTGTTACCAAAGCATCTCTTGCTCCTCTGTCTGTGGCAATTTGCTTAAGCCATCGTTTGTCAATCCATCTCTTAATCCATCCTGTAATAGCTAATAAAATTGTAAAAGCAATAATTCCTCCAATAATATTAGTTGGTATAATTCTGATATCACCTATGGGCATTCCCTCTACTGCATAAGAACTGAGAGTTCTTAAAACAGTGCCAGTTGGATCCCAAATATTAAAAATTATTATCAGAAAGCCGATCCAAAATAACGCATCAAAAAATAGTTGATAGACTCCAAGTTTTGATTTTCTAAGGTCTCTGGGTATGTTTAATAGAGTCCTAATTTTTACACCTAATACATCTGTTGATTTATTAATCCAGTCTCTTGTTTTTTCACTTAAGGTCAAAAGAGCCCATAAAACGTAACTCACGAAGAGAGTGATCATAAAGCCACTTAAGACAAAGCTAGCGAGATTATGAAAACCAGATAATTCAGCAAGAAAACTAATTACAAGTGCAGAATAGCCCAAAAATTTTAGAATGCTATATTGCCCATCGATCGAAAAAGTCTCCGATACAGATCGCAACACACTGCTCAGGGAGACAATTAAGACTCCAACTATAGCTATTCTCATCAAGGATTGCTCAGAAGCAATTGCACTGGTCAACCAATCTGGGCCAAACAATATATAGCTTAGAATGAGTATGAAGATAAAAAATTTCATCTTCTGTCTCAAAGATTTAGCATCCTCTTCATTTAACCCATCTTGGATACCCGCTGGTGAAAGAGATCCCGTTGCCCAATTTATGAAAACTTGGAAAACAGCAATGATAAATGGACTTAATACCAGCCTAATAATCAAAGACTCTGAAGCACTAACAGATAAAGACATGACAATTGCCAAAGCAGTTCCAAGAGATGCAAAAATAAAAGGTGATTGAACTCTACCAAAAGGTTGGAAAATTTTTCTAAGATCTAAAATTAATGTTCGGTCAGTTTTTTTGAAAAATTCCGTATATTGAATTTTTTTGATTTGCCCACCTAGCAAAAAACCAAAACCAAAACCAAGTAATAAAAATAATATTAGAACTAAAAAAGTTTCTTGATTGATTCTTTGAATCGCTTCATCAAAGATTAAGTTAGGGAGTAGAGCGATCTGATTGGGTATAGTTTTGAATGCATCGATGATATTTATACCCTTTTTACTCAGCAATTCTGTTGTGATTTCATTGAGTAGTTTACCGGCGACATCAATAACGCGTGTTGATCGAACAACTGATAAATAACAGTTCTTAAGCTTTGCATCCACTTGTCCAAGCAAGTTTCTCGC
>CAXGBD010000127.1:0-2580 GCA_964008355.1 uncultured Gammaproteobacteria bacterium
TAATTTGCATTGTTAACACTGAGTTGGGACAAAAACCTAAGGTTTCATTAAAAAACTCTGCAAGTTTTTTAACTTCTAAATTAGTTTCTGGTAAAAGAGGTTTTACTAAAGGCATTTTATAAAGCCCTGAACTTCTTCTGCTCCTTGAATGAGAGCAAGATTGTCGCCAATTTCCTCATAAACTGCTGTGCGGCGCTTCAAAAAGTCTTCAGCAGTAAAGTCTTTCTGATACCGGTACTGAGCCTCAGCAGGTGGGCTAGCGAGCAACATAAATGTTAGCAAGTAAAATAATTTAATCATAAAACGACCTTTTTTGGATATTCCCTTTACTTCATTAATAATTCTTTAAGCCTACAACAAATCTTAGTTATATTTCACAAATGTTAATGAAATTAGAGGTTTTCAATTAAGTTATAATTCTGAGTATGCGATTCGAAAACTTTTCAAAATTCTTTATTTTTTCAATAATTGGATGCATAACTATGATGCCAGTTTTGATCGGTCCAGCAATAGTTGGCACTTTGGTAGATCATGGAGGTTTCAGTGAAGAATATGCCGGTTGGGTCATGGCATTTGGATCTTTTGGATCAGCATTAACATTACTCATTATTTCAGTCTACATCCACCGCTTAAATTTGAAGCGACTAGCTTATGTTTGTCTATTTTTAGCAATGATTATTGACCTATATTCATCATTCAATGCAAGGCCTGAGCTTTATTTTTTAATGATTAGATTTTTGCTAGGCACTCTGATAACTGTGGCAAATATTGCTGTGTATACTTCAATAGCATCATTTCAAAACTATGAGCGGGGATACGGTTTATTTATCTTGATGCAGTATTCGCTCAGTGGACTAGGTCTATATTATTTAATTCTATACTCAGATTTTCTTGGTGTTCAAGGCTTATATTTATCTTTAGCGATCTTGGATTTTATTGCATTGTTAATGGTCAGAAATTTTCCTGACCTGAAAATGCAACCCACATCAAACCAAGACTCAAAATCGGAATTGAAAGTGTTGTTAACAGGAGCAACTGTTTTTGCAGTTCTTGGTTTTGGTATTCATGAAATGTCGGGTGTAGCTCAATTTACTTACATTGAAAGAATAGGTGTAGCCATTTCTATAGAAGATCAATCACTGAGTAAAATTATGTTGATTGCATCTCTGCTTGGTATTCCTGGATCAATGGTATGTATTGTAATAGGCAAAAGATTTGGTTTACTGCCGCCATTTTTATTTGGATTCTTGGGATGCCTGTTAGGCATGAGTCTCTTAATCATTTCAAAAACTTATCTAACTTATACAATAAGAATGTGTTTAATGGGATTTAGTTGGTCATTGCTTTTGCCATATATTCAGAGCTATCTTGCGAGTTTAGATAAAAAGGGAAGCGCCCTTGCTGCAGGTAATTCCTTTGCCACAATAGGGGCTGCAATCGGAGCAGCACTTGGAGCAAATCTTGTGGGCCAAAACAGTAATTATGATGGTCTTTTGCAAGTTACGATATTAATTTATATGGTCGCCGTCTTATTTTTTATCATTTCAATCAAAAGGAAACATTTGGTCCATGAGTAATCCAAAAATGAAAGATCCAAGAGATCTTGGCTTGTTTATGCCCGGTGAATGGGAAAAGCATACCTGTTGTTGGATGGCATGGCCTGCTCGAGTTGATTTATGGCCCAATATTGAGGCAACTAAAAAAGCTTATGCCGATGTTGCCAATACAATTGCTGAGTTTGAACCAGTGAATTTGTTGGTTTTGCCATCGATGTTAGATGATGCAAGAGCTTATTTGTCCAAGAATGTTGAGATAATTGAGATGTCTATTGACGACTCTTGGACTCGTGATTCAGGACCAAATTTTCTTATAAATGATTCAGGACTTCTAGCTGGTTCGACATGGGAATTTAATGCTTGGGGAGATAAATTTAGACCCTATGATCAAGATGCTTTGATGGGATCTCGAATACTTGATTGGGTGGGTGTTGATGAGTATACATCAACGATGATTGCAGAAGGAGGGGGGATAACAGTTGATGGTGAAGGTACTGTTATAACCACAGAATCCTGTTTCCCAAACAAAAATAGAAATCCACATTTGACCAAGAAGGAAATAGAATCTGAACTTTGTAGAACTTTGGGAGCCTCCAAGGTTATCTGGATTCCAGGAGATCCAAATGAAACGGGGACAGACGGACATATAGACGGGATTGCAGCCTTTATTGAGCCTGGAAGGATATTGGTTGAGATTAGCCCTGATTCTTCAGATCCACACTACCCAGTAGGGCAGAACAATGTGAAAGCACTGAAAAATATTAAAGATGCAAAAGGCAGAACTTTGGAAATAGATTTTATTTATGAGGGAGATTATTCAGTTCTTGAGTTTGACGAATGCAGATCCTACATTAATTCTTATTTGGCAAATGGAGCAGTAATTGTTCCTGGCTATAACCACGAGCGAGATCTACTTGCAGTAGAAACTTATCAGAAAATTTATCCCGATAGAGAGGTGGTACAAATACAAATTTCAGATATTGCGATTGGTGGAGGTGGTATCCACTGCATAACCCAACAACAA
>CAXGBD010000128.1:0-2403 GCA_964008355.1 uncultured Gammaproteobacteria bacterium
ATAAATTTTTAACCGGCAATAGAACTAAGGATGGTTTTTTCTCAGTTCAGCCAGGGATAGAACAGGCTATAGACCGAGGATTGTCCTACGCGCCATACGCTGATTTATTGTGGTTTGAAACTGCGAAGCCAAACTTAATTGAAGCTGAACGATTCTCCAAAGAGATCCACGATCGTTTTCCTGGAAAACTTTTAGCTTACAACTGTTCGCCTTCTTTTAATTGGCAGGCAAGTTTGAATGAAGCAGAACTCGGTGAATTTCGTGAAAGAATTGCTGAAATGGGATTCAAATTTCAATTCATCACATTAGCGGGTTGGCATGCTTTAAACCTGGGCATGTTTGAGCTCTCAAAAGAGTACTTAAAAGATGGAATGTTGGCTTACTCAAATTTTCAACAACGAGAATTTGCCAATGAGCCAAATGGGTTCAGGGCAACCAAACACCAAACGTTTGTTGGCACCGGCTATTTTGATGCCGTCCAGACCACTATTACTAACGGTGTTTCTTCTACAACGGCAATGGAGGGCAGCACAGAAGAGCAACAATTTCAAACAGCAGTGTCTGGAAAATAATACTCACTAAGATTCACTATAAAAAAAAGGGCTCTGTGCAGAGCCCTTTTAATTGTTAATTGGTTACAAACTTTGATTAGTTGTAAAGACCAACCAAAATTAAGCAGTGTAGTCAAAAAATGAAACTTTGGTGATTGTAGTAGAGGGCTTTCTTTAAATACCTAAAAAATAGTAAGAATCAGCAATTCTTTTGATTGCTATCACCATGGCCGCAGTTCTGAGATCATTAATGCGTTTGTCTGAATGCAATTTCCTGCTAATTTTTTTGTATCCCTCACGCATAATGCCCTCAAGTCCTGAACGAACCAGGTCAATCTCGGTTGCACCATTGACGACAATATTTTTTGATTGGAGAGGGAACTTTTTACCAGTCATTTCTTCGAATCCACTAATTAATGCAGAGTTTCTCCTTTCTTGCTCCTGTCTTTGCATCAACCCAAACCGCATGTGGGTCAAATTTTTTACCCACTCAAAATAAGAAACAGTCACCCCTCCAGCATTGGCAAAGAAATCAGGGATAATCAAGACACCTTTCTTGGCAAGCATTTGATCAGCATCAGCTGTGACTGGTCCATTGGCTGCTTCAACGATCAATTTTGCATTGATTTGATCTGCATTACTTGAGTGAATGACACTTTCTGTTGCTGCCGGAATTAAGATATCGCATTTTTTTTCAAGGATCTTATTTCCATCAGTGCTAAATCCATCAAAACCTTCAAAACTTCTTTTTTCACTAAAATGTTCTTTAAGTGATTTAATATTAATACCCTTGTCATTGATGACAGAACCCTCCTGTTCAATGATAGCCGTAATCAGAGCTCCTTCGTCTTCTGAAAGAAATTTAGCGACATGATAGCCAACATTACCAAAGCCCTGAATGATAATTTTTTGTTGCTCTAGGTCTGAGCGTAACTTGGCTTTTTTATAATCTTCTGGGTGTTCAAAAAACTCCTTGAGAGCATAATGGATTCCTCTCCCCGTAGCTTCAATCCTCCCTTCAATGCCGCCTCTTCGAACGGGTTTTCCTGTTACACAAGCCAGGGCATCTATTTCAGTTGGATGCAATCGTTTGTATTCATCTGAAATCCATGCCATTTCATCTTCACCTGTACCTAAATCAGGTCCAGGAACATTTTGCGAAGGATGAATTAGATCTCTCTTGGCTAACTCTTGTGTATAACGTCGAGTGATTCTTTGTAATTCTTTTTTGCTCCATTGTTTTGGATCTACAATCAAGGCACCTTTTGAGCCACCAAAGGGTATATCCATTAGTGAGCATTTATAAGACATTAATGCTGCAAGTGCCTCAACTTCTGTTTGTGAGGCATCAGGTGAATACCGAATCCCACCCTTCACTGGTTCCCAGTGTTCTGAGTGAACCGACCTAAAGCCAGTAAAGGTTTCAAGTTTATCTCTTAGATGGACACCAAATCGGACTGTGTATGTTGAGTTGGCAACTTTTATTTTCTCAGCCAGGCCATTGGTTAGGTTCAACAAAGCAGCAGACTTGTCAAAAATCTTGTTGACTGAGTCTAGGAAATTTTCAGAACTAGACATGATGCTGTTATTCTTTCTTTTTCTCTATTTGCAATAGATAATTAATGGACATGATACATCTAATTTTGATTGGCACAATACAAATAATGGGAAAAGATTGGTGCACAAATGGTTCTGATAATTTATGAAATTGCCGGAATAGCTCAGTTGGTAGAGCAACTGATTCGTAATCAGTAGGTCAGAGGTTCGACTCCTCTTTCCGGCACCACATGAAACCTATACTGGTATTATTTTTGAGAGATTTGGAAAGAATAGAACATCTATCAGTATAGGT
>CAXGBD010000129.1:0-2383 GCA_964008355.1 uncultured Gammaproteobacteria bacterium
TCCCATACACTATATGTGGGGTTGGAATAATCCTTCTTTTTATATCATTTTGGTAACGATCAGGATTAATAAATATTGCTTCAATGCCCATTTTTGAAATCAATTCTATTTGTCTAGAAGTAATCATAAATTCTGGTGCCAAATAATAATTTGACACAGATTCAAATTCTGACTTAATTGTCCTAATCCCCAATTCAACATTATAAATAAATAAACTATCTGTTCGATAGAGGCTTATATCATGTGACCATGGTCTTAAGATTATTTCAAAAATATCCTTCTTTTCATTAATGATATTGATTGCATCAGGGTTAAATTTTTTTATATCTGCTAGAGTACTTCCGGTAAATCCAAGGCTGACCTTTTTATTATTTATAACAAATAAATCCAGCCACTGACATATTTTGGAATTTGTACCACCTTGTAGCGCATCCAACCAAATACTAGATGACAAACAAGACGCATCTGCATTGAAATTAACTATATCGACAACTGTTTTAGTCATTTATCAAACAATTTGAAAATAAATTTGATATCTCCAAATACTCCTTGTATCTAAATTCATCAATTGGTATTCCATTTTGAATCCTTTCTACTGTTGAAAGCTTTTCGGGATCTCCTGGCACCATTACAGGTCTATTGTCAAGAGGTTCAACAACTCTAATTCTATCGACCATGCTCTGAAGTGACTGTTTGAACAACTGAATATCTATATACTTAGAAATATCAATGACCATTACATATTGTCCAATAAATCTTTTCTCACTTATTTCAGATGTAAACATGGGTTTGATATCTTTACTAATTGGTGAATTTGATAGTAATGATGTTAAAACATCAACCATCATACCAAGACCAAATCCTTTGTAATCTCCTATCGGTGCTAGTGATCGTGCATCATGGGGATTTGTCACATTATCTCCATTTTTATTAAATGCCCAATGATCAGGAATAGCCCGGTCTTCCATACAATGGTTTCTAATTTTATTCCAAGAAACCAAAGAAGTTGCCATATCATGACACAATGGTGCTTCATCCAATAGAGGAGCGGTAAAGCATATTGGGTTTGTGCCAAAGAAGCTATCTCTGCCATTAGATGCCTTAACAAGATCGTCAGCATTAGTAAAAGCGAAACCAATACAATCTTGCTCAGCTGCAAGCAATCCAAAATATGCTACAGCACCACAATGAGTAGAATTTTTTATTGCTACAGAACCCATACCGTGTTCTTTCGCTAAACCCACCGCATATTCCATTGCCACATAACTTGAGTGATGACCAACAGCATGATCTGCATCAAGAATTGCTGTTGTATTCGATCCCTTTACAAAATTAAATGTTGGTTTTTTAGAAATCCTACTGGAACGGATGGCATTAATATAATGTGGAAAGAGATTAATACCATGTGAGTCAGTGCCTCTTAGGGAGGTTGAAATCATTGAATCAGTTAGATGCTTAATTGAAACATTATTTAACCCTTCAGTGCTGAGCACATCAACCATCTTCTCTTTTAGCATCTGGCTATCAAATCTTAGCATTTATACTCTCCCAATTGGACTTGTTAGTAAGACTTTTATGAACCGACTCAATAATTGCAGTCGAAATCATAGCCTGTTTAAATGTGGGCCTTTTATCCTCAAAATAGCTGATCTCATAATTGCCAGATATAACATCTCTCGCATCCATTATAAACTGTCTTATACTCTGATAGCCATATCCAGAAAACTGTTTTGTACCATTAGGATCAAAGAGGTAGTCAGAAAAATATGGATTTGGATGCTGGATTTTAGATTCATCAGTTACCAATTCAATACCACGATTTTTATGGTCATTTTCAATGCGCCCTCTTGTACCAACTAATTTATATTTTTGATCTGAAAGTGCCGAAGTGCATTCAGGATCAATCCAATTAGTGTTAAAAACAGTTATACATTCACCTTCATCATCACGTTTCCATATAATTGAAACATGAATTGAGTCATAGGTATTAATACCATTTTGTTTCAAAATTCCATTTGTACCATAGGCAATCAATCTAACTGGTATATATCCAGTAATAAAATAGAATAAATCTACGTAATGAACACCTAAATATTGGAATATATCTGCATTGTCAACCCAACCACTGAAAGTTTTTAACGGGATTCCTATTCTTTGGCTATAATCAACTTGGTAATATAAGAGATCTCCCAACGATCCATCATGGAATGTTTTTTTAGTGTACAAGTTTGCTTCGTCATATCTCTTATGGTACTCGACCATACCGAGCAGGTTATTCTCTATTTGTAACTTGATCAGTTCTCTGTTTTCATTAGTATTTACAACTAATGGTTTGACACATAGGACATGATTTTTATTTTCAAACGATAATGAACAATGCTGA
>CAXGBD010000130.1:0-2351 GCA_964008355.1 uncultured Gammaproteobacteria bacterium
GGGTTGCAGAGACTCTTTTGCTAGTATCAAAACCGAGCATCATCATCCATTCACCACCTCCACCAATAGTCACACAACCTCTGCCCTTTGCACATTCATTAAGTGTCAGGGTGGCATTTGCAATTTTCAACGGGTGCATTTCATAGGGACTGACGATACAGACTCCTACCATGATCTTTTTAGAGGCTAATGCGAGGGGAACTGCTGTCATAAAGGCATCCCTAGCTTTTGCGTAGTTTTGAGTCCAGATCGCACGGAAACCAAATTTTTCTGCCATCAGACCCAGTTCTTTAATCTGCTGGGCTGTTAGATCTGCTTCTAGAATAATATCAATATCCATTGCTTATCAATGGTATAGATTGATATTGGTTTTGAAATTGATCTAAATCATATAAAAAATGATCTAAATCAATTTCTGTGTTTTAATCCTAATCATAAAAAAGCCATTAATTAAGTAAATTACATCATGAGTGACCTGATAGAGCAGTTTGGAAATAATGCGACCAAAGTGCGACCAAAGAGGGTTTCAGCTGATAAATGATAACAGTTTTAAATCTTCCAGAGACACTATAGAATAGGGTTTTAAAGATAAAAGGAGAGGTGGCAGAGCGGTCGAATGCGGTGGTCTTGAAAACCATTGACGGGTAATCCTCGTCCGGGGGTTCGAATCCCTCCCTCTCCGCCAGATCAAAGAGTAGAATAGTAATCAAACAAAAGTTTCAATTTTAGAAAGTCTATGGAGATCATCAATAAAAGAGTCGTTGTAACCGGTGCAGCAAGTGGCATCGGTAAAGCTCTAGCTTTGGCATTTAAACAAGCCGATGCTAGGTCAGTGGTTGTAGTGGATATAAATACTGATGGTGTTGAAAAAATCGCTAAAGAAATTGATGGCATAGCGATCACAGCAGACGTGGCCAAAGAAAAAGATATAGAAAAAGTGATCCAGAAAGCAAACGCCTCAGCAGGGGGAATCGATATATTTTGTTCGAATGCAGGCATTGGAGGTACCCCAGGTTTTGTTGAGGTAGAATCATCAGATTGGCAACATATTTGGGAAGTGAATGTCATGTCACATATTTTCGCTGCCAAACACCTTATTCCTCAAATGTTAGAACAAGGAGGTGGTTATTTGGTCAATACTGCATCTGCAGCTGGGCTTTTAAGCCAACCAGGAATCGCGAGTTATGCTGTAACGAAAGCAGCGGCAGTGAGTTTTGCCGAGTGGATAAAAATTACTTTTGGCAAGAGAGGTATCGGAGTGTCGTGTTTATGTCCTCAAGGAGTTAGAACACCGATGTTAACAGAACCCTTTGATGATCTGGTTGGAGTAGATGGTATTATCGAACCCGAAGTTGTTGCTGAAGACACACTGGATGCCATTAGAAATGAAAAGTTTCTTATCACGCCCCATGAAGAAGTTCTTAATTACATCAAATATAAAGCATCGGATCGAGACGGATGGATCAATTCAATGCAAAAATTTCAAGAGCAATTTGAAGAGAGCTTTTCTGCTTTGAAAGACTTTCAAGACCTTAGAACCACAGAAATGGAAAATCAGTTGGAAAGCACTTCTAATAAGAAAGAGTGATAAAAAAACTCAATATATTCTTTGGAATTCTATTAGCCACTAATGCCTGGAGCAATGAACAAACTATGCCAGTTGAGGGGTTAAGTTGTAGTGCAGATGATCCAGATAAATTGGTTGAACTATGGTCATTGGATAGCCGGTCAAAAACAGTGTCTTACTGGAGTAGGAATGATTTTAAGTTTAGAGAATTCCCGACGAAAAGATTTGACCAAAAAATCATAGCCTGGGAACAACAATCAGATTTTAATTTAGTCTATGTTCTCGATAGGACTACCATGAGACAAAGTGGTACGAAGCTATTCATTGATAAGAATGGCGGGTTAAACATAGAAAAACGGTGGGTTTCCCAATGTCAGATATTAACTTTGGAATTACTCAATAAGCTTATTGAGTAGCAGCAGAACTCACTTGGACAGGCTTGGTAGAGATCTTACTTATATTTGCAAATAAATATTGAATCTTGGAAATCTACTTTTCGTAATTCTTTCTTCTCCAACCAATAATCTTGTGTATGCTGCCATTCTGACTTATCTCCTCGTTGTGGCAACAAGTCCATAGAACGCAACATATAACCTGGATTGAAATTTTCTGGATCTAACCAAGGCAATATGGGCATGTCCTTATCTTCTGAACGGAGGGCTGGAGCGATCGATTTAACACCTCTTTTTTTCATGTCTTTTAGAAGACGGCATACAAAGTCACCTACTATATCAACCCGTAAAGTCCAGCTAGCTCGAAAGTAACCGAAGATCCAAACCATATT
>CAXGBD010000131.1:0-2067 GCA_964008355.1 uncultured Gammaproteobacteria bacterium
TAGGAGGCGGATGGACAGTACCTGATTTTGCTCCCTCAGGTTTGCCTGATAAAAAATTATTGGATGAAATAGTTTCAGATCGACCGGTTTCACTCAAATCATCGGATGGGCATTCACTCTGGGTTAATTCCAAAGCTTTAGAACTGGCCGGTATAACTGCAGCAACACCTGATCCAGAGAATGGCAGGATTGATCGATATCCCAACTCACAGGAACCCTCGGGCAGTTTACAAGAAGACAGCGCCATCATGTTGGTTATGGATCTTGAGCCGGAATTGACTACAGAAGATCTCATCAATGGGCTTAAGTATTCCCGTGATTTATTTCATAGTTTAGGGATTACTGGTGTCCAGGATGCAATATTAAAGCTTAAACCTGGTGATGCGTACTATGGACTAGATGCATACAACTACCTAGATAACAGGAATGAACTTAATTTGCATGTGGTTACAGCCCTGTTTTGGGAGAACTCCAAACCCTTAGATCAACAACTACCTCAATTTTTAAAGATTCGTCAACAACAACAAACCAATGGCAATGTAAAAGCAACGTCTATAAAAATTTGGCAAGATGGTGTTATCGAGACCCAAACTGCAGCACTGTTGGAGCCTTATTCTGATCGCAGTGATGGTTATAGGGGTGATTTACAGAACACTCCAGATAATCTCAATACGGCAGTTGTTGCATTGGATGCAGCCGGTTTTCAGATCCACTTTCATGCCATTGGGGACAGGGCAATTCGAGTATCATTGGACGCGCTTGAGGAGGCAATCAATAGCAATGGTACTCGCGACAGTCGTCATCATTTATCACATATTGAATTATTTAACCCAGCTGACATACCCCGTTTTGCAGAAATGAATGTGATAGCAAATTTTCAACCCCTGTGGGCTATCCAAGATGAATATATTACTGATCTCACTTGGCCTCGTTTAGGAGAAGAGCGAAGTAAATGGCTATACCCGATTGGTAGTATGCAAAGAACAGGTGCTAAGGTTGGGTTTGGAAGTGATTGGTATGTTACTTCAGTCAATCCACTTGATGGTATTGAAACTGCAGTTACTCGCTTAGATCCCAACGGATTGACTGATGTCCCATTGGGTCAGAATGAAGAAATTAGTCTTGCACAAGCCATTGAGAACTACACTCTGAATAGTGCTTATGTTAATTTTCTGGATCATAGAGTGGGCTCAGTTGAGGTAGGTAAACAAGCGGACCTAGTGATTTTGGATCGAAATTTGTTTGCTATCCCCACATCCGAAATCAATGAGGCAAAAGTTATTGCAACGCTGTTTGAAGGTCGTTTGGTTTATGGGACATTAAAGATAGAATAGAGATCTTCATGCCATAAAGCCTATGCACTACCAGTCGATGTACGCTTGAACCAATAATAACCCTGAGCTATTGAAACGCCAACGCTCACGTTCTGTCCATCGATTTCTTCGATCGCAAAAAACCGTTCTTTTAACTCTGGTGCAAAAAACTTCTGAATATCTTCTCGGGAAACCCGTGTCGGACCAATTATAGATTGAGGTTCATCGGGTGTGCGTTGTAGCCAGTGCAGGATAAGGAACTCGCCGTCATCAGCAAGAGCCTGCATAACGCGTTCTCGGTAGAGTGGATAGCGGTCAGGATTCATGTTATGCAATAGCCCGTGGTCAAGTACCAGGTCAAACTTATCGGTCGGCTGCCATTCGGTGACGTCAGCTTCAATGGTTGTCAGTTTCAATCCAGCTGCCGTAGCACGTAAGCAGGTCATCTCTAGTGCCGCGGGCATGAAATCGAGGCTGGTTACATCCCAGTTTTCACCGGCGAGGTATAGGGAATCGGTGCCGGCGCCGCAACCGATGTCCAGTGCTTTGCCGGGTTTACCACGCTGTCCGACGATATCGCGAAGGAACAGCGTCGGTTCATCATGTGCCCATGGTAACTTGCTGCGATCAGAGCCAGCCCAATCATAGATCTTATAGAAGTTATCTTTGTCGTGTACTTTTTCCATGGTTCCATCTCTCCTATTCTTAGGATTATAGATTATAAGAACTTCACAAAACTCTCAAACATCTCAAA
>CAXGBD010000132.1:0-2001 GCA_964008355.1 uncultured Gammaproteobacteria bacterium
TTCATTCTTCTCTAGTTAAGCACAAATGGCAGTGCTGAGATCCACGAGAAAAAAAGCAGACCCGCAAAAAAATACCCCGCAAATCTACCGCAATCAAGTGGCCACACCATCCAACACATTGATTTAATGTTTTCAGGAAGAACGATAAGGTGAAGGTTTTTCAGTTGTGCTCATCATTACTTGAGACTACCAGTACGATAAATAATGACAAACAAGTCTCCTCAATTAGGAGATCTTGTTCAACACATAGATCATCTCACCCTCTACATCTTCCGGTGAATGGGTGGGTTTAATCTCCAGCCCCAGTTCAAGTTTCGCAATGATCCAGTTGAGAAACCCGTCAAAGGATTCCCGATTCCATACATGAACATGAATACTACGTTCACGGTGCCAATTAAAAAGTCTTTGACGTTTAAATGGATTTAACGGGAGTTTCATATCATCATAATATTCCAGAGGGAGATTATTTTCTTTGAAACAATTAATGACAGAATCAGGAGGTGTATGGAGAGGAAGACTCTTTAAGAATTCACGCAAATGAGAGTTACTGATTGTCGACTCACCCCGCCTGAAATCCCGCCAGAGGTGATGGTTGGAGGTCAGCTTTCGGTTCTTATCAAAGGTGCGGTCCTTATCAGGCACAGTCAAAAACAGCATTCCACCAGATTTCAGCATCTCACTACATCCCACCAGAAACCGGATGGGATTCACCATGACCTCTCCCCCAAAATCCGGTCCATGCACGATGAGGGATTTCCCAGTATGTTAACTCCAAGGAGATCCCAATATGAAACGCAGCAAGTACACCGAAGAGACAATCATCGGTATTCTCAAGGAACGCCAGGGCGGGATGACGGTTGCCGATCTGACCCGCAAATACGGTGTCTCAGAGCAGTCCATCTACCGCTGGCAGGCCAAATATGGTGGTATGGAGGTGTCCGAGGCCAAACGCTTAAGACAACTCGAAGAGGAGAACGCCCGTTTAAAACGTATGGTGGCGGACCTTTCCCTGGACAAGCAGATGCTCGAGGATGTGTTATCAAAAAAGTGGTAGGGCCTGCAGCCAAAAGAGCCTCTGCAGGCCATCTGATCGAGACCCACGGGGTCAGTCAACGACGGGTCTGCCGGCTGTTGCAGCTACACCGCTCTGTGGCCCGATATCAGAGCACTCCCAGGAGCGATGAGCTGGCCCTTGAAAAGCGCCTTAAGGCGCTCGCCGAGCAATACCCCCGTTATGGCTATTGCCTGCTCCATGGCATGCTGAAAAACGAAGGATTGGTCACCAATCGCAAGAGAACCTACCGGATTTATACTCACCTGGGACTTCAGGTTAGAACCAAACGGCGTAAGAAGCTCAACCGGCCTCGGATCCCGATGGGGGTACCAGACTCGGTCAACCAGCGCTGGTCGGTGGACTTTGTATCCGATCAGCTGGCCAACGGCCGGCGGTTTAGGGTATGCAACATCATCGATGACTTCAGCCGTGAATGCGTAGCGCAGGTAACTGATTTTTCAATCAGTGGCGAGCGATTGGTTCGTGAACTTGACCAGCTGGCAAGGATTCGCTCCCTGCCTGGCACAATTGTTCTGGACAATGGACCGGAGCTGACCTCTAAGGCAATGTTTTTCTGGTCCAGGCGTACCGGAGTCAAACTGCACTTCATCCAACCCGGTAAACCGACCCAGAATGCCTTTGTTGAGTCTTTTAATGGCAAGTTCCGTGATACCTGTTTGAATCAGCACTGGTTCTTAGATTTAGCTGATGCACGAAAGACCATAGATGCCTTCAGAGCCCATTACAACGAGGTCCGACCACACAGTTCACTCAATTACCAGCCTCCGGCTGTGTTTGCCAGGGAGGCGGCCTGATATGATCAATTTCCCTCAACGGAACTGGACCGACTATGGGGGAGAGGTCACTCGAAACCCTGTCGTTGTCTGTTTCTCATCACCCCTGTCATCCCTAACCGCCATTTCATCCCCTCATCCCTTCTGTTTTTT
>CAXGBD010000133.1:0-1951 GCA_964008355.1 uncultured Gammaproteobacteria bacterium
CGATAATAATGCCTCAACACGCAAGATTGGTTTTGTATGGTGATAAAAAAAACTAGCCCCCTGCCCTTAATAATAGATCGCATAGGATTATCTGGTTGCCAAAACTCGCTTTTAAAAATATTTTCATCCGGTTGGCTGATTAAACGATCATCATATACGATAATAGATTGATTGATTTTTATAAGTTGCTTAGCCATAAAATGGAATCCAATAAGAACAGTTTAACTCCAGATAGTATTTGTGTAATCAGATTATCAGCTCTCGGCGATTGCTGCCATGCATTACCGGCGGTGCAGACACTGCGTGATAACCTTCCAAACTGTAGATTGACTTGGATCATCGGCAAAACAGAATACCAACTGATGGATGGGCTTGAGGACATAGAATTTATTGTTATTGATAAATCAAACCTTATTAGATCTCTTATAAAGCTCAATTCTAAATTAAAACAAAGAAAATTTGACGTCTTATTGCATATGCATGCTTCTATGAGAGCAAATATAGTTAGCTATTTCGTAAGAGCAAATAGAAAGATTGGTTTTGACAAAAATCGTGCTAGAGATTTACAACAGTTATTCTGCAACGAATCAATTGCACCAAAGAAAAATCAGCACGTCACGGATGGGTTTTTTGAGTTTCTGCAACACATTGGTATTACCCAACAAACGCCCCGTTGGAATCTACCCATTCCAAACTCGGCTATTGAACATGCCAATCGACAACTAGATAACACAAAAATAACTTGCGTCATCAGTCCTTGCAGCAGTCAACGGTATGGTGATGCCAACAGAAACTGGTCTTTGGAAAATTACATAACAATCATTAATCATCTGATTCAAAAATACGACATTCAGGTCATTCTTACAGGTGGGCAAACAATAATTGAATCAAGTTATGGTGAACAACTAACAGAATACTTTCAAAATAGAATTGTAAACCTAATTGGAAAAACTTCGGTTAAACAATTAGTAGGAATTATCAATGAAGCAGATTTTGTCCTTTGCCAAGATTCAGCACCTGCACATATTTCAACAGCGACAAATACTCCTGTTATTGGGCTGCACGCATTTACCAATCCTTTGAGAAGCGGTCCATACTTTTGTCAAGAGTGGGTCGTCAATGCTTATCCCGAGGCAGTTAAAAAATTTCTTCATAAAGATGTCAGTGAAGTCAGGTGGAGTCAGAAAATCAAACATCCAGATGCAATGAATCTAATCACAACCAAGGTAGTCATAGAAAAGATTGATCAAATGCTATTGATGGAAATTGAAAAAAATAATGGCTGTTATTAAAACAGAGAGGCTAACAATAAAATCTCCAGAACTCGATGATGTGGGTGCAATGGTTGCCTTGATTAATAATTGGGAAATCACAAAATGGCTCTCAAACGTTCCATACCCCTACCTCCAGAGCGATGGCATTGGTTTTGTAAAGAGATCAAAGCAAAAGCATGAAATAGGATCAAATTTTAATTATTTGGTTTTTCTTCAAGATACTCTCGTAGGTGGGGTTGGTCTTTCTCTTCAGGAAAATGGAATTTATAATTTGGGTTACTGGGTGGGTAAGCAGTACTGGGGTCAAGGCATTGCAACGGAAGCAAGTTATGCACTGCTTGCATTTGGTTTTGACAACTTAAGACAAACAAAAATCCAAGCCGGTTATTTCGATGGCAACGATGCCTCAGCTCATGTTTTAAAAAAATTAGGGTTTGTTAGCCTTGGCAGAACGAAGCTTTTTTCTAAATCACAGAATCAAGTCTTGTGTGATCATATGATGTATCTAGAAAAGTGTGGTTTTGAAAATCTTGACTAGCCCTTCCAGTAGTTTAATTTCATTCTCATCTTAATGTGTCTAAAATAATTCCTAGGTTTTGGTTTAAGATAGTTCAAATTCTTTTCACTGATATTGGTCACTGCTTGCAAAACTCTTCTTGATGATTGCCCATCATAAT
>CAXGBD010000134.1:0-1796 GCA_964008355.1 uncultured Gammaproteobacteria bacterium
TGATGCAAAATACTTTCATCCTGAGAACCAAGAACAAATAATTCTATTTATACAAGAAGCATTTCAGCAAAAAACATATGCTGAGTGGGTTGATATTTTTTCTAACTTGGATGCCTGTGTCGAGCCTGTAATTGGTTTAGATGAAGCTGTCAAGCATGAACAAATTCAAGCCAGAAAAATGGTTGTTGACGTTTCTTCTTTGGGAGGAGAAGAAGAGAAGCAAATAGGTAGCCCTATTAAATTTTCCCATTCCACGCCTCAACACTCACACACTGGACCGCCGGTCGGGTTGAATACTGAAGAAATTCTACTTGAGGCTGGTTTCAACCCTGCAGCTATTCAGGGTTTTATTAATGATGGAGTTCTCTTTCAGGAGACAGATAAAAAGCCATAAAATCTCTTTTGACTAGTGTGAGATTGATTCAAACAGACCCGCTGCTCCCATACCACCGCCCACACACATTGTTACGACCCCATGCCTGATTTTTCTACGTTTGAGCTCACGGGTTAAATGACCCACTTGTCTGGATCCAGTCATGCCAAAAGGATGACCAATTGCTATTGAACCGCCATGAATATTTAACTTCTCGGTTGGCAGGTTAAGTTGGTCTCGTATATAGACCACTTGTGAGGCAAAGGCTTCGTTTAGTTCCCAAAGACCTATATCAGCGACTTCTAAACCAGCTGTTTTTAAAAGTTTCGGCACAGCAAAAACGGGACCAATACCCATCTCATCAGGCTCACAACCCGTGACTGTGAACCCTCTAAAATAAGCTAAAGGCTCAAGACCGAGTTCATTTGCTTTTTTCTCACTCATAACCATCGTTACCGAAGCTCCATCTGAGAGTTGTGAAGAGTTTCCTGCAGTAACGGAGCCCCCCTCAGGGTCAAAAACAGGATTGAGTCCTGCAAGACCTTCTATTGTTGTATTGGGCCGATTGCAATTATCTTTATCAACGACCGTTTCTGTTTCAGATTCTTCACCGGTCTCTTTGTTAACAACCTTCATCACTGTATTCATAGGAATAATCTCATCATCAAACAAACCCTGATTCTGAGCTTCTGCACATTTCAACTGACTGGATAGAGCATACTCATCTTGAGCTTCCCGGGTTATATTATACCTCTTAGCAACAGTCTCAGCAGTGGTGCCCATGGCATGATAAATTCCAGGCACTGCTTTTGTTATTTTTTCATTTTCAAACATGTAAGTATTGATGTGTCCTTGAGTAGTGCTAATGGACTCCACCCCCCCAGCTATGATGCAATCAGCAAAACCACTCTGAACTTGGGCTCCAGCGATAGCAATGGTTTGTAGTCCTGATGAGCAAAATCTATTGACAGTAGTGCCCCCAGTTTTGATCGGGAGCTTTGATAAGACTGCAGAGGTTCTGGCAATATTATTTCCTTGTGGTCCCTCGGGATATCCACAACCTAGAATAACGTCTTCAACAAGTTCTGGAGCCACTTTTGGATTTCTGTCCATTAAAGCATTAATGATATGAGCGGTCATATCATCGGCTCTGGTTTGGTTAAAACCGCCTCTAAAAGATTTTGCTAACCCAGTTCTTACGCTATCCACTATTACTGCTTCTGCCATGATTTACCCTCCGTTTTATTCTTAAGCAATATTACTATTAAGCTTCTAAATTTTACACGAAAATCAGATTCTTTATAATGAAGCGAAACGCTCCTGGGTCAGTAATCTAGATATCAACCAGTGTCAATTTCAACCAGCACTGGTGTGTGGTCAGAAGGTTTTTCCCACCCTCTAGGGGTTTCGTCAATAGTGCTCG
>CAXGBD010000135.1:0-1766 GCA_964008355.1 uncultured Gammaproteobacteria bacterium
CCACCAGTAAACACAACAAGAACAGGGGGCCAGAAGATAGAATATCCCCTGTATTTGTATTGAAAAAAAACCAGCAACAAAAATCTAACATCATTACTGTAGAAACGGTCCCTGCCCCATTAGCCACTACAATGAATGGTGAAGAAGTGTATAACTCCGCCTGCCTTGTCTGTCACACAACTGGAGCAGGAGGTGCTCCTCTTTTAGGAGATTCAGCTACTTGGGAAGTTCGCATGGAGCAAGGTATTGAGACTCTCATGGAACACGCCATTGAAGGCTATATGGGTGACGGTGGAATTATGCCTGCAAAAGGTGGGCGTTTTGATCTTTCTGATCAAGAAGTTGAAAATGCCGTTGTTTATATGCTTGAAAATTCTAAAGATCAATGACCACATCTGTAGTTTACTATTCTGGTGATTTAAGAACTGAAAGCGAGCATCTTCAATCTGGGAATAAAATTATTACCGATGCTCCTATTGACAACGAAGGAAAAGGGGAAGGATTTTCACCCACTGACCTAGTTGCAACCTCCCTTGCAAATTGTATGTTAACCATCATGGGAATTGTTGCCCGTCGACACAAGGTTAATATTGATGGAACTCGTGCTGATGTAGAAAAAATAATGGGCACTGAACCAAGAAGAATTACTGAGATACAAATCGAATTTTATTTTCCTGGTAATTATGATTCAAAAACAAAAACAATATTGGAGAAAGCAGCACTAAACTGCCCGGTCGCCAAAAGCCTTGCTGAATCACTGCAACAAAGTATTGGGTTTAACTACAGTGGCAAAGTGCAGAAAACTTTTTCTATTACTTGATCTGTGTCTCTAATTTCTTGATGCGTTTTTGAAGCTTCTGTAATGTTTCTTCTTGGGTCAAACAAAATTCTTCTAATTCAGCTCGCTCAACCAGATCCATTTTTTTTATTGCATCTGTTATAAGAAATCTAATATTCTGCTCAATATCCGCTTTAGCCTGCATTGCAGAGTCAGGTAATAATGCGGATATTTTTTTCGTCCAATCTTCAAAATTATTCTTTTTCATAATCGATTCCTTGTAAAAACTTAAGTATTATCATTAATCATAAGGAGAGTGACTGGATTAGCCAATATGATTTAAAAAAATGACTAATAATAAACAATCCCAAAAAAAGGATCTTTCAACCAAGGCATCTGAAACAAAAACAAGAGCTGCAGCTAAATTGGCGTGGTTTGTAGTAGTGGTATTTTTAATCTCCGGAATCGGGGCTTTAGTCTGGTATGGACAACGGTTAATGCTTTCGTTTGATGAATCTTTAAATCAAACAACAAAACAGATTGAAGCAACTGCTAGTGCACTCTCTAAGAATAATCAAGTGATGGATTCGATTATTGCTGATCAAGAAAATATGACGGACTTTTTTAAAACACAAACCACTATTCTGGAGCAACTGCAGAACAAAATTATTACACAGCAAAAAATAATAACCGATCTTCAAAATCAAGTGGCTTTAATACCTTCAGTGCCTGTCGATGACCAAAACAATTGGTTGGTCAATCAAGCTAAATATTTTTTAACTATAGCGCAAGCAGAGCTCTCATTATTTGGGAACCAAACATCGGCACAATCTGCCTTACGCTCTGCACAACGATCCATTCAACTTTTGCCTGGTCGTTATTTATTGATCAATCAAGCAATAGAATTGGCTTTATCAAAGCTTGATCCTGAGGGGTCGACAATAAAGAAAAATCAAATCATAGCTAGATTGCAAAATATTGAAAGCTC
>CAXGBD010000136.1:0-1711 GCA_964008355.1 uncultured Gammaproteobacteria bacterium
TTGATTTATCAAATGAGGTTCGATACAAAATTCTTACATTGAACAACCCCAACCGCTTAGTAGTCGATCTATATGGGGCAAGAAAGACCAATAAGATCAAATCCTCAACTAAAGGAAACGGTTTAATCGACACGATAAGAGTTGCAAAAAATACACCAGCTAAATTGAGAGTTGTTATCGAAACCAAGCAGGTCGTTCTCTACAAAGTCAACATGCTTAAAGCAAGTCAAAAAAGAGACTCTAGATTGGTGATTGATTTAAAGGGTATGTATGAAGGAAGTCAAAAAGTTGCTGCCAGTGCTATTAATAATTCTAAGATGATTATTGCTGTAGACCCTGGGCATGGAGGTAAAGACCCTGGTGCAACAGGCAAAAAAATTAAAGAAAAGGATTTAGTTTTAAAAATCTCAAAACGTTTAGCACACTTAATCAATGCTGAACCAGACATGACTGCTATTTTGACTAGAAACGATGATTCTTTTCCATGCCCGAATAACAATAGATCTTGTGGACAGAAAACCTCATTAAATGAGCGTTTAGAGATAGCAGAAAAGGCGGGTGCTGTACTGTTTATTTCAATTCATGCAAATTCTTTTAGAGATCAAAGAATTCGTGGAGCTGAGATTTATGCATTGCCAGACTCTGCCAAGTTTGAAAAAGATGAAAATTGGAAAGTGATGTACCATAAAAAGCCGTCAAAATCTAGAATCAAATTAATCGATGTGACTTCTGGAAAACAAATTAAACAGGTGACTGCCAATGAAGTGATTGCATTCGATCAGAGCTTGCAGATCAGTGATAATATAATACAGGAACTTAGAAAAGTAATTAGAGTGAGAAAATCTACAAGGCAGGCAGCATTCATAGTTTTGGGTTCAAATAAAATGGCTTCAGTGTTGATAGAAACAAGTTATTTAACTAATCCAGAGGATGAAAAATTATTAATCAGCCCAGTCAATCAACAAAAAATTGCAGAAGCTATCCTAAAAGGAGTTAAGAAATATACCCGTGAAGGCAGACAACAATTTACCAAACAGAAATAGAGTAAAGAGTAACTATGGATATTGATATTATATTAGAACCCAACTTACCTCCATCACAAGTTAAGGAGCTAGGAATCATTGCAGAAGAGTATGGCATTCGAGCATTATGGACTTCTAACTATTTTTCTCACTGGGATGGGTTTTTAAGCCTAGTGCCTTTGGCAGAGTCAACAAAAAAATTAGTATTTGGTCCTCTAGCAGTCAGTCCATTTGAAATGCACCCATTAAAAATTGTCAATGCATTACTAACCTTAAACGAAATGAGCAATGGCCGAACACAAATTGCGATCTGTGCAGGAGAAGGAAATGTTACTGCGATGGACTTATTGCCACCAAAAAAAATAGTTTTAGCTGTTAGAGAATCGATAGAAATCCTTCTTGCAGCTTGCCATAATCAATTACAAGAACCTTATGAGGGTGAGATATTTAGGGTTAAACTTCCTTGTGATTACAGTTGGGCGAAATCAACAAGGCCAACCATATATGGCACAGCCTACAAACACATGATGATGAGAATGGAAGGGCGAGTTGCCGATGGAGTATACATCGGAGCAATACCACCTGAAATTATTGATTCAGCCATTGAGAATATAAAAAAAGGAATCAATAAAAGGGAAAAACCTAATCAACACATTCACATCAATAGTTTTTGGGGATGGCATATCAAA
>CAXGBD010000137.1:0-1655 GCA_964008355.1 uncultured Gammaproteobacteria bacterium
CATAGGGTCGCCTTATTTTGTAATTCCAGGATTTCAAGTTGTTCAGCAGGATTAGATATTTTTAAAATAAATTTTTGATTTGATTCAGAGTGAATAAGAAAATTCTGATCCCGATCACTATATAGGCTTGTTACTTTTCCAGATAAGTCAAAATTAATTGATAGATATTTTTCTATATCTTGTATGGAAAAATTAGGTGGATTGGTTGAAAAAACAGAAGTCATGAAGTTAAAATTAATATAAATGATCCATCCAAAAAGTAAAAAAATTCAATTTATACTTTATATTTAGATTTATGACTGACTGTAACACTATGAAACATACCTTTTGGTCAACATTGTAATAATATGTGACACTTTTAAATTTTATGTTTAAGTTTGAATAATTCGAGGTAAGGGAATCGCTAGCTAAACTCTGGCGTTTCCCCATTTTTTAAATATGTCAGAGAATAAACAAAAATCTGTGCTCATTATTGAGAATGATGATGCAATCTTGAGCAGTTTATCCAACAGGTTCAAACAAAAAGATATGTTGGTCATAACTGCAAAAGACGGGTATGAAGGCTATACCCGTGCCTGCAAGGAATCCCCTGATTTGATCGTATCTGAGACACTTTTACCTAGTATGAATGGTTTTCGCATTGCTCGGCTCTTGAAATTTGATGAACGATTTAAAGATACCCCGTTCATTCTCATTACCAGTAACAATGTGGACTCAGTGCAGGATTTATTTAAAGCAAGCGGTGCAGACCAAATATTGGGCAAACCATTCCGATTTCGTGACCTTATGGAAATAATGGAAGGGGTTGAAGCAGCATGACCACAATTCCAGACCCCATGGCCTACTTTTTCCTAATTATTCTAGGAGCTTCCTTTGGTAGTTTTTTGAATGTTGTAATTTATCGAGTGCCGGGAAAAATGAGTTTGATCAAACCTGCATCCCATTGCGACTCTTGTAAAACACCCATAAAGCCATTTGATAACATTCCCATTTTGAGTTATTTCATTTTGGGAGGTAATTGCCGTCAGTGTGGAGACTCTTTCTCAAGTCGCTATGCTTTAGTAGAAGGGCTCACAGCTGGCTTGACTGTTTGGCTTTTTATTATTTTTGGCATCAACGAAAATTTCTTCATGTATCTTATTTTAACATATCTTTTGATTGCCATCACCTTTGTTGATATAGATCATTTTATCATCCCAAATGGATTTGTCATTTTTGGTCTTGCAGTGTTAATTGTAGGCCTTCCTATGGGCTGGCTCCCGATAGATTGGGAAGAAGGAGTTTCGGGGGCATTTGTTTTTGCAGGATTTTTATTTGCAATTGGATTGATTGGTCAATTTATCCTGAAAAAAGAGAGTATCGGGTTTGGAGATATTAAGCTCGGACTGGTTCTGGGAGGATATCTTGGTGTTGAATATTCAGTATTGGCCTTGTATTTAAGTTTTGCAATTTCTGCCATTTTCGTATTTATCATGCTGGGATCCAAAATGATCTCCAAAAGCCAGAAAATTCCATTCGGCCCCTATTTGGCCGGTGGCACACTTTTATCGATTTTCACAACCACACCTACCGGCGGGAATTATATCATCGACTGGTATATCTCCACCATGTTTTAATGGCAATTACCGGAAAACATTCACTCGGACAATTACTCG
>CAXGBD010000138.1:0-1601 GCA_964008355.1 uncultured Gammaproteobacteria bacterium
ATTAATTCAACGTGTTCTCCCTTTCTGTCATTAACGATGGGTGATAATAGAACTAATTTTGATCCTTCTTTTATTTGTAATACGTGATCAACCATCTCACTGATATTTTGTATGCCTAACTCGATACCGTGTTCGGGACACTTTGGAATGCCGGTTCTCGCATAAAGTAAGCGAAGATAATCATATATCTCAGTGACCGTACCAACTGTTGATCTTGGATTGTGAGAAGTCGTCTTTTGTTCTATAGAAATTGCAGGTGAAAGTCCTTCGATCAAATCAACATCTGGTTTTTCCATCATTGATAGGAATTGTCTTGCATATGCTGACAAAGATTCAACATAACGTCTTTGACCTTCAGCGTAAATTGTATCAAATGCCAATGAAGACTTACCAGAACCAGAAAGGCCCGTCAGGATAATAATTTTGTTTCTAGGCAACTCTAGGTCTAAATTTTTTAAATTATGTGTTTTTGCCCCTTTGATTCTAATATGTTGCATCTTTACACTTATAATAATTTGTACCAAACATTCAATGATAAATCTTTTCAAGCTGAAGAGCCAAACCTAACTTAAGGTTTGAGAGACAATAGATACATTGTGTTCAGGATAGTTATTTTTTTATCGATCTTAAGCACAATCTTTTAGCTTTTTGTTTACAATAACCATTGGAATAATGAATCTTTAGATGAGGTAAGGAAATAATATGGCTAGAGGAATTAATAAGGTTATTGTTTTAGGTAATTTGGGTGCTGATCCTGACGCCCGTTTAATGCCTAATGGAAATGCAGTTACAAATATTAGTGTTGCTACCAGCGAATCATGGATTGATAAAGAATCTGGAGATCGCCAAGAGAGAACCGAATGGCACAGGGTTGTTTTTTTTGGACGACTGGCAGAAATCGCCAGCGAATATCTAAAAAAAGGCTCCCAAGTTTATATAGAGGGCAAACTCAGAACTAGAAAATGGGAAGATAAAGAGGGAAATGAACGTTGGACAACTGAAATAATAGCCAATGAAATGCAGATGCTTGGTGAACGCATGACTTCCTCTGCCAGTACTGATAATTTTGAGACACCTAAACAAAGTGCCAATAATGCTTCATCAGATGATTTTGATGACGATATTCCTTTTTAATACTACCAGTAATTCAGCTTATTAAATGTGTCTGGAAAGATATTTATAAAATCTTTTGGCTGTCAGATGAATGAATACGATGCCAGTAAGATGGCCGATATCATGTGTCATGATCAAGATATGAAACTCACCGATGATCCATCAAAGGCAGATCTATTATTGTTGAATACATGTTCAGTAAGGGAGAAACCACAAGAAAAAGTGTTCTCACAACTTGGTAGATGGCGTGCGTACAAAAAAAATAATCCCAATATTATAATCGGTGTGGGTGGATGTGTTGCAACTCAAGAGGGTGAATCAATTATTAAAAGAGCACCCTATGTTGATATGGTCTTCGGACCACAAACACTGCACCGCCTACCAAAAATGTACGATGAAGTAATTGCATCGAGACATTCAGTTGTTGATATTAGTTTTCCAAAATTAGAGAAATTTAATTTTTTTCCAAAAACAAATCAAATCAAACC
>CAXGBD010000139.1:0-1597 GCA_964008355.1 uncultured Gammaproteobacteria bacterium
CCATTAACCGATCCGGGGCAAATTGCATTGACACGGATGTTGTCTTGACCCAATTCCATTGCCCATGTTTTTGTCAATCCTATTAATGCCCACTTTGATGCCGAATAAGCAGATCGTAATGGGGTGCCAAAGAAGGATGAACTTGATCCGATATTGATGATCGAACCTCCACCTGAGTTTCGAATCATGGGTATAGCTTCTTTGCTACACAGAAATGCACTGTTGAGATTGACTGATAAGGTATTTTCCCAATCAGAAAACTCTACATCTTCGAGATTTGCTGTGGGTCCTGATATGCCAGCATTATTGATCAATGCATCAAGGCCTCCGAGGTTACTGTTGATGTCTCTGAAAAAATCAACTACTTCACTCTCAATGGCTACATCTGCTTTTGTTACCGATATATTATTGTGGTTTTCTTTAAAAGCTTCTAAACACTCTTCATCATGATCACAAATTGCAATTTGTGCACCCAATGCACTAAGTTCTGTGGCTATATAAGAACCGATTCCACTAGCAGCTGCAGTGATTGCAATCCTCATCGATGAAATTTCTTTGGTCATATACTTGATTGAATCAATCAATTACAGGTTGAATCTTTTCCTTTAGCCAAGTAATAAGATCATTCCCACTCATATTTCTTGCTGTGGCAAGCTCACCAGCAAGTGTTGCAAATTGCATCTCGCCATTTGCGTTCAGGACTACCAATGAAGGAATACCTTCACTAATGGGGTTGCCATATTTTTCAACAATTTCCAAATTCTTATCCCACTGGCCAACATCAACAGCAACAACAATAAAGCGTTCGTCCAACCAAACTTTGATATCCTCTCGTTGAAAATATCTACCCAAAGTTCTGCAGTCAGGACACCAATTGGCTCCCATTTCGATTAGCACGTGTTTGTTTACCATCTTTGCAGTGTTGATTGCAGCATTCAACTCAGCTTGGGCGTCTGCAGTTTCATCATAGGGCAGATATTCATTCCCACTCCACCCATTAGAGCAGAGTAGTAGACTAGCGATTAAAATAATTTTCTTCATACTTTCAGTAGTTTACAAGACTTGCTTAGTTATGCTTACCTTTATTCCAGCCATTTTTAGTTAAATATTTTTCAGCCGATTCTATTGCCCCTTCCTCGATGCTTGTACCCATACTGTCGTTCCATCTATTTAAAAAACCAAATAAAGATATAACTCCTAGAATTTCAACTATTTCTCCTTCATCCCAATGATTGTGTAACCTTTCTTCCAGCTGATGATCAACTGCATTAGGAATTTGAGAGGCTGCTAAAGCAAAATCTAATGCTGCCCTTTCAGCCTCATTAAACGCATCATGTGTTCTGTATTCCCAAATATTTTCAAGTTGTTCAGGATTAGCTCCATATCTTTCTGCTGCTCTAATCGAGTGTGCTTGGCAATATCTGCATCCAGTTGCGTTACTGCTTACCCAGGCTATCATCCTTTTCAAAGCTGAAGTGACTCTTCCGTAATTCTCCATCACTGCTTTATTTAAATTAATGAAAGCAGTAGCAATCTCAGGTCTAATTTGCATTGTTAACACTGAGTTGGGACAAAAACCTAAGGTTTCATTAAAAAA
>CAXGBD010000140.1:0-1575 GCA_964008355.1 uncultured Gammaproteobacteria bacterium
AGATCTTTATTAGAAAGAGCTACCCGGACCTTCTGAGATAAATTCACTGGACCGGGGTTCAATAATATTTCACCAGATAATTTACTCATTTATTGAATCCCTTGAATGTGTTTTTTAAATCGAGATGCCACTTGAGGTGGGGTAATAACTTGTCTTGGTAAATTGTCTATGGTGCCTGATTGGGTTGGCACATATAAGAATGATAATCGCTGTTTCTGGGGCAGTATATGCTTTCTAATCTCCTTTAATGAATTGAGATTACTGACTCGTGAATAGCCGGCAGCCATTGCCATTTCACAAAATTGAACGGTGTTTGAGACTGTTTTTTGGGCCCCTGTAGACTCGTATTCACCATTATCTAGGAGAACATGGATTAAATTATCAGGATTTTCATACCCCACACTAGTCATAGCACCTAAACGCATGAGTAATGCGCCATCTCCGTCAATAACAATAACCCTCATCTTGGGTTTTGCTTTTGCCAATCCCAAACCGATACTAACAGCACATCCCATTGAACCAACCATATAAAAATGATTTGAGTTATCAGCAATTGCATATAACTCTCTTCCAGCGTAACCGGTTGTTGCAATGATTAAATCTTCTTCCCTGCTATTTTCAATAATGGCTCTTAACACTTCTTCCCGGCGATACGGGGAATTAATATCTGTTTCCTTTTGGATTAGTTCAGGTGTTCTTAATGATTTTACTGGTCCCTTTTCTATTGGGTAGGGCTTGACTGAATTTTTTTTAATAACCAATGCATAGGATTTTCCATTGTTGATGACTGAGGAAGTGATTGCTTCCAGCACTGATGGTATTTCTGAATTCTCTCTTGGAAACCAAGACCATGAAATACCCATTAGATTGAGTAGGTCACAAGTGATTTGTCCCATCAAACGGTGTTGTGGCTCATCCGGATCAGAAGCAGGATCCCCTCTTAAGGTAACTAAGATCAAAATCGGAATCTCAAAATTTTGTAATAAAGAGGTAATCGGATTAACGGCATTGCCCAATCCTGAGTTCTGCAACATAACAACAGGGTATTGACCCCCTAAATAAACTCCGGCAGCAAAGGCAATTCCATCTCCCTCATTGACAACAGGAACATAATCAATATCAGGAGAACTAATGACACAACTTATGAAATGTTTTAGGTAAGAACAGGGAACACCAGTGTATGAACTAAAACCTAAATCTTGCGCCTTGTGAATAAAAGATTCCGCATCAATCATAGAAAATTCCCAGCTTCAAGAAGATCTTCGACCGTATCAATATCTAACCAGTGACCTGTTGTGTACACAATTCTAATGTTGTGCCCCTCTGAAACCAAAAAGGAGAAAAGATCATGAAATTTTGCTAGGTCAAAATCTGAACTCATTTTTAGCTTCTGCATTGCTTGTTTGAGTGTTGGTATCATCTTGTTGGAGAATTTAACTACGCCCATCCACTCACCATGGATCATATCAGGGTCCATATCTTCCTTTGAATCTTTGAGAAATATCTCATGGCTATAAGAATCCCTTGAATGAGGTTCTGAACAATGCACATAATCAGCAGCTCTTTCTTTATTTA